>CAJVYJ010000023.1 GCA_913009475.1 uncultured Actinomycetes bacterium
TGATTTTAGAATTTTCTTCTGCTTTTTTCTTTTTTTTTTTTTGTCTTTATTTTTTTTTTAATGATACGGCGACCACCGAGATCTACACTCTTTCCCTACACGACGCTCTTCCGATCTAAGGGAAAAAATCTCGTCGGATTGTATTTTCCCCTCTTTGCTAAAGAGGGGTCGGGGGAGATTTTGGGATTCACTTCATCATGGTTGTCGTTCGCGGTTTGACCGGGAATCCAGCGGACGGATGTTGTAAACTGCTCTGTTGTATAATTAAATAAGCATTAATTAACTATCTTCTCCAAGGGAGTTAAATGCCGGAATTACCGGAAGTTGAAACGATATGCAGGGATTTGCGTAAGTTGGTGGTGGGGTTGAAGGTAGTGGAAGTCGATCTCAGGCGCACTGACATGATTCGGGGTTTGTCGGGACCGGATTTTAGACGACGGCTGGCCGGGTTTACTATTGAAAAAGTCGGCCGCCGCGCCAAGATGATACTTATTGAAAGCCGGGATCAGGTTCTGCTTATCCATCTTAAGATGAGCGGCCGCTTGACTTATTGCGACGCTGATAAGGCGGAAGAAAAACATACTCATATAATATTTCATCTAAGCGACGGCCGCCAATTACGCTTTGCCGATACGCGCAGGTTTGGATTTTTACGCTTATTTAGCAAAAATCGGGTCGCGGAGGTACCGGAACTGAGTAAATTAGGCCCTGAGCCTCTGGAGATAACGCCGCCTGAATTTCGCGAGTTATTTAAAAACAAGGCGACGAGTCGGCGGCCCCTTAAAACGTTATTAATGGACCAAACATTTATTGTCGGCATCGGCAATATTTATGCCGATGAAATTCTTTTTGCCGCGAAAATCTTGCCTGAGCGCATGATAGGTTCTCTTTCTGATAATGATATCAGCCGCATCTACCAAGAGATGAGAAGGATTCTAAATGAAGCCATCAAAAACCGGGGCACGACTGTCGCCACTTACGCGGATGCTTCCGGCGCTAAAGGCGGGCATCAAGAAAAATTAATGGTATACGGCAGAGGGGGAGAGCCATGCTTTATCTGCGGCGCTCCTGTTGAGCGTATTAAACTTGGTGGTCGGGGGACGCATTTCTGCGCCCAATGCCAATGTTAGAAAAAGCGAAGAGCGTAGAGGGTTGAGGGTAGAAAAAACGTGTTCTTACGTTTGTCATTCTCAGCTCTCATACGTTTATCATTCCCGCGAAAGCGGGAATCCAGGTAAAGAGGTGTATTGGGAATAAGTTGGGCGTTGATTTCCGATCGGGTCGGGAATGTAAAATGGGGTCAGATCTTCAATCTTGACAATTAGCAAGTGCGCTACCAGGTAAATCCCTAAAAAAGGGGTCAGATCTTCAATCTTGACAATTCATTAACGGGCGACGGGTTATGGGGGACGGTGGAAAGCTAATGGAAAATGAAAAGGCATGGTTGGCCATGGATTCCCGATCGGGTCGGGAATGACAGTTGGTAGAGAGTCGGGTGACGGGTTATGGGGGACGGTGGAAAGCTAACGCAAAATGAAAAGGCACGGTTGGCCATGGATTCCCGATCAGGTCGGGAATGACAATGAATGTTGTAGGGGCGGGCCTTGCGCCCGCCCGTGGAATGGGAGCGTAGAGGGTGTGAGGGTAGAAAAAACGTGAGAGCATAAGAATGTAAAACGTGTAGGGGCAAAGATTGATAAGGAGATTCTTCGCTATCGTCCGGAATGACAACGTGTTGGAAGATGAGGCTATATTTAATAATATGAAAAGAAATGCATTGGAAAAAGGTTAAGTACTAATGAGCGCTTACATTATTGCTGCCGCACTGATAGCGGTTAGTTATCTTATCGGGTCGATACCTACCGGGTTACTGGTCGGTTTATACGGCTATGGCGTCGATGTACGCCAACAAGGCAGCGGCAATATTGGTTCGACTAATACTCTTAGGACATTAGGTGTAATAGCTGCATTGCTGGTATTGGCTGGGGATGTCGCAAAGGGATTTATCTCCGTATCGTTAGCCGGTTTACTTTTCCCCCAGGCACCGACGCTGGTCACCGGCTATGGTGGTGTTGGCATATTTCACAGTTTAGTGGTGGTATTATCGGCGATGTCAGCCATGGTCGGTAATAATTTTTCGATATATCTTAGATTTCACGGCGGCAAAGGCATAGGCATAACCGCTGGAATAATCTTGGCTCTTTCACCCGCTATAGCTGGTATTCTCTTCTTGATTTGGATTACAATTATTTTTATTACTCGTTTAGTTTCGCTGGCCTCGATTGTTATAGCGCTCCTATTTCCAATTCTTACGTATCTTTTTTTCGGTAGTCTTTGGCCATATTTGGCTTTTAGCATTCTGGCTGCGCTTATGGCTGTTTTCCGTCATCGTTCTAATATTGCTCGCTTATATAGAGGAAAAGAGTTACGATTAGGCGAGGCAATCAAGGAGAAACAGCTGTGAATATATCCGTAGTCGGAGCCGGCAGTTGGGGCACGGCTGTCGCTAATCTGTTGGCTGAAAAGGGCTATAAGATCAAACTCTGGGCTCGTGATGAGCAGTTGGCGAAAGCTATAAATCGTCTTCATCGAAATCCCCGTTATTTAAAGGATGTTAAATTAACAGATGAGGTCAAGGCAGTCAGCGACTTAGGTGACGCCTTAAAACTTGCTGATGTAGTGATTCTAGCGGTACCCTCGCACGCTATGCGTGAGATCATCACGAGAATTAAGCCGGAATTAGAGAATCATCCGCTTATGGTCAGTTTAACCAAGGGTCTGGAGACGGATACGTTAATGAGAATGAGCGCGGTAATTAATCAAGTAATACCTGCTCAAAGTGGTAAGATAGGAGTACTTTCCGGCCCTAATCACGCGGAGGAAGTGAGCCGGCATATTCCCAGCGCGACAGTGATTAGCTCACATTCTCCGCAAACGGCTGCGCGTTTGCAGGAGATGTTTATGATGCCTTACTTTAGAGTCTACACCAATGCCGACATGGTCGGCGTTGAGCTGGGAGGCGCGGTTAAGAATGTGATTGCCATCGCCGCTGGAATCTCCGATGGGTTAGGTTTTGGTGACAACACTAAAGCGTCTTTAATGACTCGCGGCTTAACTGAGATGACGCGTTTGGGTATTGCGGCGGGAGCCAAGAATCTTACTTTTGCCGGGCTATCGGGAGTTGGTGACTTGATAGCTACTTGCACCAGTCGGCACAGTCGTAATCGGGCTGTTGGTGAACGCTTAGCTAAGGGCGTTACGCTGAAAACAATCAGCCGGGAGACGCGCATGGTGGCCGAGGGGGTAAAGACTTGTACGGCCATTAATGAGCTGGCTAAAAAACATGGCATCGAGATGCCTATAACCGGAGCTGTGTATAGAGTGATTTATAAAAGAAAAAATCCTTATGATTGTGTTCAGGAACTAATGAGCCGCGGGGCTACCGATGAGCTTGACATACTTACTTAATTCTTAACAACTTTTTTCTTGTCTTCATTTTTCTTTTTTAGATTATCTTTAGTTTCAGTTTTAGCTGGTTTAACCGGTGTCTTGACCTTGTTTTTATCGGTACGATTGTCAGTTTTGTAAAAGCCGCTGCCTTTAAAGATTATCCCCACGGGATAGAAGACACGGTGCGTCTCGCTGCCGCAAACTTCACATTTGGGCGCTTTTGCCTCACTCGCTTTTTGCATTTTATCAAGTTGGTGTCCGCATTCACGGCATTTGTAAGTATATATTGGCATTTGAACCTTTCTATGTATTTGCTTAGTAAGGATGTTTAATAATTCGATATTTTATAAATTTATCCCAAAACCGATGGTTTTGTCACATTTTACTTTTTACGCTTGTCATTCCCAACCCACCTCACGCTTGTAATTTCCGGCTCCCTCCATGCATGTCATTCCCGATCCCGATCGAGAATCCACAACCACTTGTGCCTTTTAGTACTTTGCATGCCTTGGTGCCAATGCACCTCTTTACCTGGATTCCCAGTCAAGCTGAGAATGACAAGAAGCGTCAGTTCCCGAACCTTACCACTGTCATTCCCGCGGAAGAGGGAATGACAAAAATAAATGGGCCTGAAAATGACATACAAATTTCTATTCTTAAACAGTTTTATCCTAAAGTCTAGAGTTTAGGTTGAAAAAAATCTCAATATATAAAATATAATTAGCTGCTTAAGTATGATTGCAATTCTACAAATTAATAGCCTACATTTCAAGAGAGAGATGATATCCCACTTTTTTTGTAGTTGAAGTATAATTCTACGCGAACGTCAAAGCCGGTTGCGTTCTCCTAAATCTTAACTGAATAGGTTTACTGATATGCAAAAAACAAAACAGTGGTTGTCGGGAACAGTTTTTTTTATCTTGATGATAGCGGCCATATATTTAATAACACAAAAACAGTTGTTGCCGTCGCCCAAGCCAAAATTTCCCACCGCCCTGTCCAATCTTCCTTATTATGCCTTTTATTCGTTTAGCCGTATGTTCTTCGCCTATATATTCGCGCTCCTGTTTTCTCTGTTATATGGTCTCACAGCCGCTCTAAAGAAGGGCGCTGATAAGATAATGATGCCTATACTGGATGTTCTGCAATCCGTGCCGGTCTTAGGATTTTTCCCAGCGGCGGTATTCTTTTTCATCGGCATATTTTCAGGCCGTCTCGGCGTGGAGCTGGCTTCTATTTTTCTTATCTTTACCAGCCAAGCTTGGAATATGACTTTTGGAGTCTACGAAGCCGTTAAAGGCATTCCCAAAGATTTAAAAGAATCGAGCTTAATATACGGAGTCAAGGGTTATCAGGCTCTAAAAAAATTATATCTACCCGCGGCCGCCAATCGGTTGGTCTATAATAGCGTGCTTTCTTGGGCTGGAGGCTGGTATTTTCTTGTGGCTACGGAAATCATAGCTTCGGGATCAACAAATTATCGCTTGCCTGGGTTAGGGAGTTTTTTAGTAATCACTTCAGCCCGGGGCCAGATCGGTTTGACCTTAATCGGTCTGGCGGTCTTGGTCACGATTATAGTTGCCATGGACCTTCTGTTATGGCGGCCGCTGACAGTATGGTCGGAAAAGTTCCGCTATGAATTTACCGCCGGCGCCGCTGAGACGCATCACTCATTATTATTAGGCCTGTTTAACCGTTTCCGCTCGACTCAAGTGTTTAAATTGTTAATCAAAGCGTTGAAGCAGATAGTATATTTACCGGTTAACGCGGTTGGAGTCCTGATTAATTCATGGCTTCTCTACTATCGGCGGCGGCAAGGTGTCCAACTATTTTTTCGATTTATAGGAAAAGCGCTGTATTGGCTGATATTGATTGGTTTAGTTTATATATTTTATCTGTCGGCGGCGGCATTGGCAAAGGCGGCAAGAGCGCCGATTCCCACGGATGCCCGGCTTATACCATTGGCTACTTTAGCTTCGATGGGCCGGCTGGCGATAGCGTATCTCATCTCCTTGCTCTGGACTATACCGATGGCGGTTAAAATAGCCGGCAGCCGCAGAGCGGCCAGGTTTTTAACACCATTTTTTGAAATTTCCGCCTCGATACCGGCGACAGCCTTGTTTCCCTTAATGATTGTATATATCGTCCGCTATACCGGCAGTGTTAATTTCGCAGCTATTTTATTAGTTCTCACCGGTATGCAATGGTATCTTCTCTTTAACTTAATCTCCGGCGCCACCTCGATTCCCGGCGACCTAAAAGAGGTTGCTGAAATGATGGGTCTTAAGGGTTGGCTTTATTGGCGTAAGCTGGTATTGCCGGCCATCTTTCCTGCACTGATAACCGGCAGCATTACGGCGTGGGGCGGAGGCTGGAATGCTTTGATTGTGGCTGAATACTTTAACTTCGGCCAAAAGACCTTTTCCGTTTTTGGCATCGGTTCACTATTGGACCAGGCGACATATGTAAGGTCCGCCGACAGCTCACAGATGATATTGTTTTCGCTGGTATTTATGATTGCGGTGATTATGGCTTTAAATCGGTTCTTTTGGCGTCCGCTTTACAACTTTGCTTTAAAAAGATTTAAACTTGAGTATTGAGGGATGGGAGAGCGTAGGGCGTAGAAGGTTGAGCGTAGATAAGAGCGCAAGGGTCAAATGTGCGGGGGTCAGGTCTTGCATCTTTGCATTTGTAATTGTTTAAGAATAAACGTTTATTTCCGCCATTCTGATAGGGAGCTGGGTTGAGTTTATGGTATATGATTTTGATTTATCGGCTCTTATAATTAATAATAGAGGGAGGTGAATTTTTGAGTTTATTGGCTTTAGAGAAAGTTACTAAAAGTTTTCAATTCGAGGAAACTCAAGTAACAGTGGTTAAAGAAGTATCTTTTAACGTAAAACCGGGTGAGTTTGTCTGTTTAGTCGGACCGTCGGGCTGTGGCAAAAGCACCATCCTTAAGATGATCAGCGGCCTCATCTTTCCTACCTCCGGGCGCATAATTTATGATAACAACGAAATCGCGGGAGTCAATCAGCGGGCGGCCATGGTTTTTCAGTCCTTTGCTTTATTCCCGTGGTTGACGGTGCGCGAAAATGTCGCCTTGGGGCTTGAGGCTAAAGGGATGATGCGCGCCGCGGCCTTGGACAAGGCTAATCAATATATCGATAAAGTCGGTTTGGACGGGCACGAAGAAGCGTATCCTCGCGAGCTTTCCGGCGGCATGAAACAGCGTGTTGGTTTAGCGCGCGCGATTACAGTCGAGCCCGAAGTCCTATTGATGGATGAGCCTTTTTCCGCCCTTGACGCCTTAACGGTCCTGAACTTACGTGAAGAAGTCATTGATCTATGGCAAGATAAGGAGATCCCCCTAAAGGCGGTCTTAATGGTGACGCACAGTATTGAGGAGGCTGTTTTTATGGCGGACAAGATAGTCGTTATGTCAACTCGGCCCGGTGAGATTATTAGTGAAATAAATGTCGGCCTTGTTCGGCCTAGAAATATGAAAGAAGAGAGATTTCAAAATATTACAGATATAATATATTCACTTATCGTCCAAAAACGAGACTAGGAGGAAGAAATAATAATGGAAGATTCCGCAAGTGGCCATCTACCCCACGCGGGTATTAGCGCGATTTTTGGTTTACTGGAAATGTTGGATGATCTTGGCGACGACGAAGATATTTATAAATTGGGGCAGTCGTTAAATTACGAGCTTGATGATATATTGCCGGTGATTGAAGCAGCTGAGCTGTTGGGTTTTGTCATAATAAAGGAAGGGGATATCGCGATGACTCCCTTAGGTAAAGAGTTGGTGGAAAAAGATGTTGACGGACGCAAGGCGGTTCTATGCGAGCGTTTGAAAGAGCACCCGGTTTTTAAAGAGATAATAGTCGGCATTAGATCCCGCCGCGACCACCAGTTATCGCGCCATTTTTTGTTGGAAATGTTTGAGGCTCATTTTTCTCCGGAAGAGTCCGAGCGGCAATTGCAGACTGCCATTGATTGGGGTCGGTACGCCGAGTTGATCGGCTATAACGCGGAAACCGAAGAGATGTATCTCGATGAGTCGCAAGAGTAAGGAGGGGATCGGGCGCAGACCTTTGATCGCCGTGAAGGCTGACGCTTTTTGTCATTCTCAGCCCTCCTACGTTTGTCATTCTCAGCTTGACTGGGAATCCAGGTAAAGAGGTGCATCGGGCAAGAGTATGTAAAACATTAAAAAGCACGGTTGACCGTGGATTCCCGATCGGGGTCGGGAATGACAGGCGTAAAATGGTACGGGAATGACAGTGAATGCGTAGGGGCGGAGTTTATCTCCGCCTGTGAGGAATCTATTGAAATTAGTTAATAAAGGTGAATTGGAGTATTTTACCGACCCTGAGCTTTTAAAAAAAGCGGGCATATTAGTAGCTTTTACTACGCGGCTCGGTGGTGTCAGCCGGGCTCCTTATAATTCTCTAAATTTAGCCCATCATGTTGGCGATAGTGATAAAGATGTAACTAGTAATCGGGGGTTGGC
This sequence comes from uncultured Actinomycetes bacterium, assembly GCA_913009475.1. GTDB lineage: Bacteria > Actinomycetota > Aquicultoria > CAJVYJ01 > CAJVYJ01 > CAJVYJ01. The sequence continues at coordinate 7,973 of CAJVYJ010000023.1, forward strand.
CGCCGCGGCATTGGGGTTTGAAGCGAAGCGGCTGGTAACTGTTGAGCAAGTTCATGGAACCAACATAAGAAAGGTCAGCGGTAATGGAGCGTCCGCCGGCCCATTGGTCGCCACTGACGCCATAATCACCGCTGAAACTCAAACGCCGCTCATTATTCATACCGCTGACTGTGTGCCCATCATTATAGTTGAGCCGAAGGCGCCTTTAATTGCCGTAGTCCATGCGGGATGGCGTGGTTCGTTAGCTCAAATCGTCTTTTTGACCGTGAAAAAAATAGTCGAGGATTTTCAGCTGTCGGCTGCTGATATGTCGGCTTATATCGGTCCCGCCATCCGAGCTTGTTCGTATGAAGTCGATAGTCAACTTCACCAGCGCTTTCGCCGGTCTTTCCCGCGCGTAGTCGGGGAAGAACGGATTTTGGACCTGCCAACCGTCAATATCGACCAACTTATGGTTGCGGGCCTTAATCCGGATAATATTCATGACCTGGGTTTATGCACCGCTTGCCAAGCAGAACTGTTTTACTCATATCGCCGGGATAAAACTACAGGCCGCTTAGGAGCTATCGCGATGATTACGTGATGACTCTAGCATTATTTTGTCTTAAAAGTTAGAATGTTTAATAAACGGAGGATTAAATGCGTAAGACGTTTCATGAAGAGCTTAAATCTTTTAGGGCGAAAATATTTGAGATGGGCCGCTTGGTAGAGCATGCCATCGATAATTCCGTCAAGTCCCTAATCAATAATGATGAAGACCTTGCCGCCATAGTAATTGCCGGTGATGATGAGGTTGATAATTTAAATCTGGAAATTGAAAAAGAGTCTATGTATGTCATAGCTCGGCAATGTCCGGTCGCCGGTGATCTGCGGCTGGTCTTCTCGATTCTTTTTATCAGTATTCATCTGGAGCGCATGGGGGATCTATCGCTTAATATGGCTAAAATCGCTCGGCGCACTAATGAGGAAGAAAGTCTGCCGCGTCTTTTGGATTTAATATCCAAAATGGGTGATCAAGTGCGACTTGTAGTTAAAACGAGTTTAGAGGCTTTTGAAAAAAGCGACGTTGAATTAGCCAGGACTCTACCGAAGCTTGACGACCCTATCGATGATTACTTTAAAACTTTCTTTAAAGAGTTAGCCAGCGTGGCGGCTAAAAAAGGCACTTTTGAATGGGCCAGCAATATGGTCTTGGCCAGCCGCTATTTGGAAAGAATCGCGGACCACGCGGTTGATATCGGTGAGCTGATCACCTACCTGGTAACCGGGGTCAAGGAAGAGTGGGATTAATAAATTAATAGTTAATAATATTAAATCGGTAAAAGAGCGAATAGCGGCCACGTGTGCTCAGGTCGGGCGTAGGCCCGATGAAATCAAGATGGTGGCTGTTTCCAAAACGGTTGACACTATAAAAGCTCTGGAGGCCGTCCAGGCCGGCGTAACTGACCTGGGAGAAAACCGAACCGCTGAGATGGCCGCTAAATATCGATTTATCGGTGATAAAGCCAAATGGCATTTTATCGGCCATCTGCAAAAGAATAAAGTTAAGAAAATTATTAATTTTGTTGATTTAATCCATTCGTTGGACAGTCTATCATTGGCTGAAGAGATAGATACGCGCGCGCGGCAAATTAATAAAGTCCAGCCGGCCTTAATTGAGCTCAATATTTCAGGTGAGAAAAGCAAATATGGCTTGCATCCTGATGAAGTTTTTGCTTTTATTAAAGAAGTGAATAATTTTACTAATTTAAAAATCGTTGGTCTGATGACGATGGCTCCGTGGGGCGCATCATTTGAGCAAGCACGCCAAATATTTCGTGGTTTAAGGAAGTTACGTGATGACTTGCAGCCGAATATACCCGATATCACTAGACTATCAATGGGAATGACTGATGATTTTGAGGCGGCTATTTTAGAGGGCGCCGACATAGTCCGTATCGGTAGAGCTATTTTTAACAACTAAAAAAGTTTGAGGATTTGTCTCTATCTTACTTAACTACTAAGTGTAAGGAGGACGTATGCGAGAAGTTTGGCAAAAAGCTTTAGCTTATTTTGGTTTGGCTGAAGATGAGTTTTACCGGGAAGAAGATGATGATTTTGATGAGGATAGTATCTATCAGGAGACTTCTTCAACGGTAAGGAAAATTAATCGTTCCCCCGATCTTCAACGTGCGGAACGGGCTTCAAGTCTGCGTTCGGTGGCGCCGCCGGGGCGTGTACATATAATTGAGCCGAGAAACTATAACGACGCTCAGGCCATCGCCGATAAATTCAAGTCTAAAATACCGGTCATAATCAACCTTCAAGAGTGCGATCAAGATCTGGCGAAGAGGATTATCGATTTTGTCAGCGGCCTTACTTATGGGCTTAACGGCAACATGCGGAGAATATCCGATAAAGTTTTTCTCGTGACACCCAGTAATGTTACCGTGAGCGCGGAAGAGAAACGCCGCCTGCGGCAGCGTGGTTTCTTTTTCGATAAGCTATAAATTGACTGGTATGCCTAGTCAAGTAGCTTTTATCGGTGCCGGTAAGATGGCGGAGGCCTTAATCAAGGGGGCTGTCGATACCCGAGCGTTGTTGCCCGCGGATATTATTGCCGTAGACATAGATAATAAACGCCTGGAATATATCGAGAAGACCTATGGCGTTACTACCTCTAATGATAATATTGAAGCCGCGCGGCAAGCGAAAACAATCATCTTAGCTGTTAAGCCACAGGTAATCGATAGTGTTTTAGAGAATATTCGCACGGCCGGCTTGAGCGGTAAACTTATAATCTCCATTGCCGCCGGCGTTACCACCAAGCATATCTTAGCGATTCTGGGGTCTGAACTTAATTTAGTCAGAGTAATGCCGAACGCCCCGGCCTTGGTCTCCCGCGGGATATCGGCTATCGCGGCTCCGCCGAATTTATCTGAAGCCGAGCAAGGCCTGATAGATAAAATATTTCGCTCTGTCGGTGAGGTTGTTTTTCTCGACGAATCTCTTATTAATCAAGTTACGGCTATATCCGGTTCGGGCCCGGCCTATTTTTTTTACTTCGTTAAAACACTCATTCAAGCTGGGGTAGATATCGGGCTAACCAAAAAAGTAGCAACACAACTGGCAAAAGCGACGATTATGGGTGCGGCCGTTATGCTGGACGCGACTGAGTTGGAAACGGAAGAGCTTATCGCGATGGTAGCCTCAAAAGGCGGCACTACCGAGGCGGCGCTGAAAGAATTTGACCAAAGCGGGGTCAGTGATACTATTGCCCAAGGCGTATTCGCGGCCTTTAAGCGGGCGCAAGAGTTGGATGAGAATGTTTAATAAGGGTGGAAGCTAGAAAGACATAGGTGAAAAGAATTGTTTATTTCCAGTCTGGTCGATCGGATTATTGATATATATAGTTACATGCTGCTAATCAAGATTTTATTATCTTGGATTCCGCTGCCGTCCCAGCCCCTGCTTGACCAGGCTGTTAAGGTGCTGGATGATTTAACCGAACCTTATTTAAATCTCTTTAGGCGTATATTGCCTACGGCTAATCTGGGCGGAGCGGGTATAGATTTTTCACCTATAATCGCCTTTTTTGTCCTGGATTATTTAATCAGGCCTCTTATTATAGGTATATTAATACAAGCGGGTATATAATAGAGTGTATAACATTATATAAATAATGCGTGTCAGCCGGTTTACAGAGGCAAGCAGTTTTGTTACTCTAAAAGTTAGAGTAAATTCGGCAGTCCATTAACTAGGAGGTAAAAATGAGTTTAACGCCCCTTGATATTCACCATAAAGAATTTCATCGAGCTATCCGCGGCTATAATGAGGAAGAAGTTGATGTTTTTTTAGATCAAGTGGCGGATGAGTTCGAGCGCATGTTCAACCAGAACCGGGAGTTGCAGGAAAAAGTTGAAAAGATGCAGGATAAAGTCAAGCAATATGAAGGCTTGGAGCAGACGCTGCAAAAAGCTCTGTTAACGGCGCAGCGCGCGGCGGATGAAGTCCAGCAAAACGCTAAAAAAGAATCGGAACTTATAGTTAAGGACGCCGAGCTAAAAGCCAGAGAGATAATTCAAAATGTCGCTGCTAAAAAAGAAGAGGTAAAAATCGATTTAAATACCTTAAAAGGCGCGGAAAAAGATTTTCGCTCACAATTTAAGAATATGTTGGAATCATATCTTAAAGAGATAAAAAAAATAGAAAATGGTGAACGGCGCGCGGCCGCGGCTAAAGTACAATCAGCACCCTCGACGCCGGAAAAAGATAAATCATCTAACCCAAGGCCTCAGCTTGATAAAAATAGGCCGGCTGGGATAAAGTCTCAATCCCAAGAGAAGGTCGATAGTAAGATAGAGGTAAAAATAGAGTCTAAGGCAGCGCCGATGGAGGGACCGAGCCAAGAGCCGAGTAGTCCTAAAAAAGAAGAAGATAAAAATAATAAGGCAATGGAGCCGGAAAAGAAGATGAAAATGCCGGAGAAGCCGGTCGATGATACTGAAGATAAATCCGATAAAAAGCCCCATACGCAAAAGGATTATGATAATTACTTTAACGAATCCAGCTTTTTCAGCGATGAAGAGGAAGCTAAGACGGAACAGAATAATAACTCTCAAAAACAAGATAATGATACGCAAAAGTCTCAGGACGGCGGGAAGCCTGCGGAAGAGGCATCCGACGACGCCAATCCTATTGCCGACAATGTATTAGAATCCGATCAGTCGATTAGATACGACTATCCGGAAATGGAGATGGAGCCTAAAAATATCGATTCACCCAAATTTTCATCTTATTTCGCGGATGAGTTGGGTGATGCCGAAGACAGCAATACGAAAAGCGGCTCAAATGATAATAATGAAGCTGCCGGCTCCGGTCCCGACGACTCAGGCAGTAACGAAATCTCATAAAAATATTCAATCGTGGTGTGGATAAAGCCGACAAAAGGCGGAGTCATTATTACAGTCTGGCTTCAACCTCGGGCGGCGCGCGCGAAAATCATCGGCCTCTATAACGACTCATTAAAAATCGCCGTCACCGCGCCGCCGCTGGAAGGCCAGGCCAATCGCCAGTGTTTGAAAATATTGGCAAAAACACTTAGAATCCCTCCCTCATCCCTGAAAATCATTGCCGGCGACACCAGCCGCCGCAAACAGATATTTATAAGCGGGGTCGATTGCTCAGACTTTATAGATATTATAAATTATAGGTCTAAATAGCATTTTTTGTTTAAAGATTTATTAAATGTTATTATAGTACTAATAGATTAAATATTGACAATACCAAGCATTTGCCTGATAATAAAGAGAATCAAATAATAAAGCTAAAATTAGCTAACAATTAAATTTATTGAAAGGAGTAAAGTCTAAGCTATTACTTGGTCATACTGTGTCAATTTTCTTATCTATTTTTGGAGGGGTTGCGTATGAGAAATATATTTAGGAAGTTTGTAGTCATTTCATTAACAATACTGATGTTATTATGGATGGTCGTACCGGCAATGGCGGCACCAACAGTAACGTTTTCATTATCCGAGACCACTTTTTCACCTAATGGTGATGGTTTTCGTGATGTGACAACGGTGACTTTTAATCTTAGTAGTAATGCGAGCGTAAGTATTAGAATACTTCAAGGCACAACTGTTGTAGCAACTCTGCACAGCAATGCCGCGCTTGCTGCCGGTCCGCATGCTTTTATCTGGGGCGGTACAACCAATCTGACTAGTGGCCCGGTGTTACCTGATGGCCGTTATACCATACTGATCCAAGCTAACGACGGTTCCGGCACTGGTGAGGTGGCCGGCGATTTTTATATTTTAAGTCATTTAATCACATCTGGTATGATTGAAAATGGCTCTATTACTCGCGATAAACTAGCTTTTGGCGCTATTGACGGCGCCAGAATAGCGGAGCATTCGATAGGTATGGATCAGCTGGCGTCTATAACTGTTTTGAGTGGGAACATTGGCGATGGTTCCGTAACCGAACCTAAGATTGCCGCTGACGCGGTTACCACGCCGAAGATAGCAGACGGCGCCGTTACTACGCCGAAACTAGCGGATGGTGCCGTGACCGGCGCCAAGATTGCCAATGGTACTGTCGGGCAAACACAAATTAATTCTGTTGGCTTGGACGCGGACACTCTTGACGGTAAACACGCGGCTGCGTTTGACTCAGCCGACGCATCGGAAACCACGGCCAGAATAGCGGCCGATGCTGCCGACGTTACTACTGACGATGCTACTTATGTGAACGATAATGCTAACGAAGTTGATAACGCCGATATCGCCGACGGCTCACTTGCTGCTGCTAAGATTTTCGGTACCGCCTGGACAGCAAACAATGATGGGCCTGGCACCGGTCTGGATGCTGATTTTCTGGATGGTCTTGACTCCAGTGCTTTTCAAGCCGCAGGCACCTATATTGTTGATAATAACAATCAAGTTGATAACGCCGATATCGTCGACGGCTCACTTGCCGCTGCTAAGATTTTCGGTACCGCCTGGACAGCAAACAATGATGGGCCTGGCACCGGTCTGGATGCTGACACCCTTGACGGTAAACACGCGGCTGCGTTTGACTCAGCTGATGCTGACCTTTGGGCAGCTCTAGGTAATGCTACCGCGACTATAGGCGCGAATTTAACAAGCATTTCCAATCAGCATGTCAGTGATGTCACGACACTTATATCTTTGATAACCACCGAGAGCGTCAATCGACAGGCCGCTGATGCTGATCGCTTAAATTCTAGTGCATTCGGTAGCAATGTACGTATTATCAGTGGAGACACAACTGTTTCAACTAGCGCAGTAAGTGATATAACAAAAACTATTAGTTTTGGTGGTGCATTTACTTCACCACCATCTATTGTAATGATTAATTTATCAGCATTATCTGATTTAGGTGCAAGGGTAGTTAATCTTAGATCAAGGCCTACAGCAACAGATTCGGGTGAAATTGGTTTATACGTTGAGGCCGATGGTTCTGGTACCGATACTGCGTATTTACGATGGATAGCAATTGGTAATTAATTTTTAGCCAAATCCACTAAGTTGAAGGACAGCACTTGCGAGTGTTGTCCTTCAATCATTTTATCTGCTAAAATAAAATTATTCTAAGCAGGAGTAGCAAATGGAAGAAAATAGTCAAATTCCGCCCGTGGATGATGGCGGGCGACCGAAAAGACACTCCAGGGCGAGAAATCGGCGGCAGACGTTAATAACCATATTGGTGACGATTCTGGTGGTTTTAATTATTTATCGTACCGGTGTTTTAAAATCCATAGGTTTTGCGCCCAGCGAACATATCACCACAGCCGGCAAATCATCCAACTTATCTAAGGTTCTCGAAGGTTCCAGCTTCTCAATTAAATATCCCGCCAATTGGAAAAGGCTTAACTCTAAAGGATTAGCCGCGTTTAAGAACGAGTTTATTGCTGGTATTATACGAAACAAACCACCGGCTTTTATGGGGATAAAAATAAAAGCGGTCAATAGTAAAGCGTCGGCTCTAAAAAATATACCGGCGGTGTTGGATAAAGTATTAGCCAAAGACTTAGAGATCGGAAGAGCGTCGTGTAGGGAAAGAGTGTAGATCTCGGTGGTCGCCGGATCATTAAA
>CAJVYJ010000024.1 GCA_913009475.1 uncultured Actinomycetes bacterium
GAGAGTGTATGGATATAGATCTGATAGTGTTAATAGAAAAACATTAAAGGCCTATATGATTTTTATTGTTTTCTTGTTTTTATTTTTTTTATTTTTTTTTTTTTTTTTTTCAAGCAGAAGACGGCATACGAGATATATCAGTGTGACTGGAGTTCAGACGTGTGCTCTTCCGATCTAAAAAAGAAAATTTAAAAAAATTCAGAGAGCGTTTTAATTCAGTGCTTGCGGAATTGTCCGGTGGAGATGAGTTTGTCGATGTCGTAGATATTGACGCGGCAATCGAGCTGGGCGAATTATCTGATAAAATATTGCAGGAGATCGAGGGGCTTGAACCTTTCGGCAAGAGCAATCCCATGCCTAAATTTATGACCTCCGGGGTTTATTTGGACGACCAACGCCGAATAGGCAAAGGTGATAACTTACGCTTTTTAGTCCGTTCCAACGGACATACTTTTAATACCGTCGGGTTTCGACTTGATGATATTGACAAGATATTTAATCATAAGCATACCGCTGATATTGTTTATCAAATAGGGCGCGATAGATGGAACGGCGGCAACGCCTTGCAGCTGCGCCTGGTTGACATTAAATTGCGTGAGGATAGTTCCGGCAAGCCAATGTGACCGCCGCGTCACCCCTCGCTCGCTTAACGCCGTACTCGGATTTGCCGGGTGACAGACACCCTCGCGCCTTAAACTCTCGCCTGCTTATATTGCCGTCCACCGTCATTCTGAGCCTTAGCGAAGAAATCTCCCGACTACTTGAGAGCCATTCGCTCACTGTCGGACTTTCCACTCAGAGTGACAGTGCTTTTCAACTACGCTTTTAATTTCGCAATCCTTCTTCCACTTGTCATTCTCAGCTTGACTGGGAATCCATGGCCACTTGTGCCTTTACGCTCTCGCTCTATACTTTTAATAAAAAATAACTATGCTTAGTTGTTACGTCTGTGGTATAATTGCTTTAAGGTCAGAGTAGAGATTGCTTAAAGACCATTTATTTTTTGCGTCTAAACCCAGGCCAAATATCATCAACCATATATCTTAAATCATCAATAGCAGTTGATTTCACCTTAATATTTATGGGGGCAAAGGATGAACAACCAAGATGACATATTAAGCTTTTATAAGATAAACCTACGTTTGTCGCCGGACAAGCTGCCTCTGTCACTTGCCCTAGTTACGGCCCCATTTAACTTAATACAAAATATAATATCTATTACAAAACACGTTCATATTGTTAAAGAAGAAAAGACCGCTCAAAATCTAAGCGGTTTTTTGCAACCGGATTAATGAAAATCGGAGGGGTTTAAAATGGTCTATCTCAGAAAAAAAATTCTAATGGCGGTAGTGACGGCAATTTTCGCGTTAATCGTAATATTGCCCGCGGTTGCCTCCGCCGCGACCGTGGACTGGACCCGTCAGTTTGGCACTTCAACTAGCGATTACGGTCAGGGAGTTGCCACTGATGGGAGTGGTAATGTCTATGTAACTGGATTCACTGGCGGCACTCTACCCGGCCAAAGTTCTTCGGGTAGTGCTGATGCCTATGTGCGTAAATATGATGCCGCTGGTAATGAGCTTTGGACCCGCCAGTTCGGCACTTCAAGTATTGATTACGGTTATAGCGTTGCCATAGATGGGAGCGGTAATATCTATGTAACCGGAAATACTTATGGTACTCTACCCGGCCAAAGTTCTGCTGGAGGCTTTGATGCTTTTGTAAGAAAATATGACGCAACCGGCAATGAGCTTTGGACCCGTCAGTTCGGCACCTCTGCTAGCGATTATGGCTACAGTGTTGTCACCGATGGTGGCGGTAATGTTTATATAAGTGGCTATACTAGTGGTACACTACCTGGCCAAAGTTCTGCGGGTAGCTTTGACGCTTTTGTGAGAAAATATGACGCAACCGGCAGCGAGCTTTGGACCCGTCAGTTCGGCACTGTAACTGAGGATAGAGGCCAGAGCATTGCCGTTGATACCAGTGGCAATGTCTATTTAAGCGGTTATACCGGGGGCACTCTGCCCGGCCAAAGTTCTTCGGGTGGGCGGGATGCTTATGTGCGTAAATATGACACTAGCGGCACTGAGCTTTGGACCCGTCAGTTCGGGACATCTGCTAATGATTACGGCTATGGCGTTGCAACCGATGGTGGCGGTAATGCCTATATAAGCGGCTACACTGAGGATACTCTACCGGATCAAAGTTCTCTTGGTGGCCGTGATGCTTTTGTTAGAAAATATGACGCTGCTGGCAGTGAGCTTTGGACCCGTCAGTTCGGGACCCCAAATAGTGATGTGAGTAATAGCGTTGCCACTGACGCCGGCGGTAATGTCTATGTAACTGGATTCACTGGCGGCACTCTACCCGGTCAAAGTTTTTCGGGTAGCTTTGATACTTTTATACGAAAATATGACGCTAGCGGTACCGAGCTTTGGACTAACCAGTTCGGTACTTCAGGTGCTGATTTGGGTCGGGGTGTTGCCACCGACGCCGGCGGTAATGTTTATATAAGCGGATATACTTATGGAACGCTGCCTGGTCAAAGCTCTGCGGGTAACTATGATGCTTTTGTGAGAAAATATAAAGTCGCCGCCGGCGCCCCGGCGACTGGCTTGGATACTTACTCCCTAGTAATAGTCAGTTTTATCATGTTAATTATTGGCTCTGGTTTGCTTGTCCGGCAAAAGAAAAATTGGTTATTTAATAAAGTATAAAAACAGGATTTCTAAATTTTGCGGCTGTTTAAAAGCTTTTGTCTCATAAAGAAAGGTTTATTTATTTTCGGAGAAAAGCGTCTCGGAGGCGGAAGCGAGCATGGTCTCGCGTGGAGCTTTAGCTCCAGCGAGGAGTGAAGCCGAGAGCCGAGTCGCAATTTCCACGCTGGGGAAATTGACAGCGTCTTTTCGAGAAAATTAAATAAACCTTTGACTACGTTTAAATGGTTATAAATTTTTCATTATTAAACTGTCGCATACCTTACGCCTTACGCTCTCACGCCCTCGCGTTTTTATCCATCCCCCGTCCGCCTTTACTCCTCACGCCCTCACGCCCTGACGCCTTACGCGCTTACGCCCTGACGCCTTACGCGCTTACGCCTTACGCTCTCCGCTCCCTTTGCTGTAAAGTTCGTTAAATAGGCATTATAATATATTATGTTATAAAGCGAGACAGTTTAACAATATTCTTTATATATCATTCCCGGCTTGACCGGGGAGCCATGGTTGTCACTTTGGGCAAAAGGTCAAACTGAGAATGAATGAGTCTCGTACTTGTAAGCGATTGAGCGGAAAAAATAGTTTTATAAAGGAGAGCCGTTCGGAAAATGCCGAGCAACGAAATTGAAAATCTGATAAAAAAAATAGATGAATACAATCCTAACGCCGATAAGGAGTTGATTAGAAAAGCCTTTAATCTTGCCAATCGCCTTCATGAGAAACAGATACGAAAATCAGGCCAGGCTTTTATATATCACCCGCTGGGAGTAGCTGAATTATTGGTGGAGTTAAGGATGGATACTACCACTATTGTGGCGGCGCTTCTTCATGATGTGGTTGAGGATACTGATTATTCACTGGAAAAGATCACCGCTGAATTTGGAGAAGAGGTCGGTAATTTAATTGATGGTGTCACCAAATTAGGTAAGATTAAGTTTAAATCTCAAGCTGAAGCTCAAGCTGAGAGTTTACGCAAGATGCTAATTGCTATGGCTAAAGATATTCGCGTTATTTTGATAAAATTAGCCGACCGGCTTCATAACATGCGCACTCTCTGCTATATGTCTGAAGACAAGCAGATGGAAAAGGCTCGGGAGACCTTAGATATATACGCCCCCTTGGCGCATCGGCTTGGTATCTCGCAAATTAAGTGGGAACTTGAAGACCTGGCTTTTTCTACCCTGGAACCAAAAACATTTTTGCAGTTACAAAAGTTAGTTAAGGAATCCCGAGAACAAAGGGAAGAGTTTTTAAACGGCATAATGGGTGAGATTCAAGCGGAGCTTAAAAAGTCGGGCATAGAAAGTAAAATAAGCGGACGGACTAAACACCTTTACAGTATTCATAATAAGATGATTCAACGGGGGAAACAATTCAGCGAGATTTATGACCTCTCAGCCGTCAGGGTCATTGTCGACTCTATACGTGACTGCTATGGCGTATTGGGTGTTATCCATTCACTATGGAAGCCTTTGCCGGGAAGATTTAAGGACTACATAGCTATGCCGAAGTTCAATATGTATCAATCGCTCCATACAACTGTTATCGGGCCGGGCGGCCGACCTTTTGAGATCCAGATTCGCACGCAAGAGATGAATAGAATATCTGAGTACGGCATTGCTGCGCACTGGCGTTACAAAGAAGGTGGAACCGCTAATGATAAATTTGAGCAACGCTTATCGTGGCTACGGGAGATGATGGATTGGCAGACTGAGACGAGTGACCCGGGTGAATTCATGGAAAGTTTAAAAGTCGATCTGTTTGAGGATGAGGTTTTTGTCTTTACGCCTAAAGGTGATGTCTTATCTTTAAAAGCCGGCGCCACGCCGCTCGATTTCGCTTACAATATCCATACCGATGTCGGCCACCATTGTGTCGGCGCGAAAGTAAACGGGCGTATAGTTTCGCTGGGGTATCAACTTAAGCTTGGTGACATTGTCGAGATTATGACTAATAAATCCTCGGCTGGACCCAGTAAAGATTGGCTGAATTTAGTGAGGACTTCCAGCGCTAAAGCTAAAATTCGCCATTGGTTTTCCAAGGAAAGTCGGGAAGATAATGAGCAGAGAGGCCGGGAGGAATTACAGCGCATTCTACGCAAGCAAGGCGTAGGCATGCAAAAAGCTATGCAGGCGGGGGCGATAGAGCAAATTATTAAAGAGATGAATTTTGCCAAGCCGGAAAACTTTTATACTGCAATCGGCGCCGGCAAGATATCCTCCAAACAAGTGGCGACTAAGATTATAGGAGTTTTGACTAAGGCGAAGCAGCCGGATAAAGAGATTGAGACCACTAAGGACATAAATCAAATTATTTCGCCCATGTCGCCTAAGGCCAGGAGAGAAACCGGTGTGAAGGTTAAGGGCATTGATGACTTAATAGTAAGGCTGGCGCACTGTTGTCACCCGGTGCCGGGAGATAATATTATTGGTTTTGTGACTCGGGGCCGCGGTCTGTCGGTTCATCGCTCGGATTGTCCCAATGCTCAAGTTCTGCTTGAAAGTCCGGACCGCATCCTTGAAGTCGGTTGGGACAAAGGTCAATTATCGACTTATCAAGTCGAAATCCATGTCGAGGCTTTGGATAGGACACAATTGCTGCAGGATATCAGCACGGTCTTAAGCGATGCCGGGGTTAATATTATCTCGGCCGGCGTTACTATCGGTAAAGATAATATCGCGGTATTCAGTTTCATCATCGAGATCGGCAATCTGGCCAATTTGAAAAATATTTTGGCCGGTATTAAACATATAGACGTAGTTTTTGACGCTTATCGTGTTACTCCTCATGTCAAAAAATCGTCGGCGCGTACCATCGAAAGCAATTAACTAAAGAGGTGATAATTATATTGCATGACGACATCTTAATTGAAACCATCAGTGTCGGTCCGCTGGAGACTAATTGTTATGTGGTCGCGGCTGGCGCGGGCACATCGGCGGCGGTCATTGACCCCGGGGATGACGTCGATAAAATTCTTAAAGTCGTTAACGGCAATGGCCTTAAGGTCACTCATATTATCAATACTCACGGACATTATGACCATATCGGGGCCGACAGCGCGCTGGCCGCGACCACTGGAGCGAAGATATATATACACAGTTTGGACGCGAGCATGATAAAAGACCCCCAGTCTAATTTATCTCTATTCTTGAATAGTGATTATGAGATGAATGATGAAGTAGTGAAAATCAGCGATGGAGAAGAACTTGTTGTCGGCGGCTTAAAATTAAAAATAATCCATACTCCCGGCCATACGCCGGGTGGAATCTCCTTATTCCTTCATGGCAGGCTTTTTGTCGGTGACTTGATATTTTCCGGCTCCGTCGGCCGGACCGACCTTGAGGGCGGCGATTTTAGCGCCTTAATGAGCTCGATTAGTAAAATTATATTAGAGTACCCGGACGATACCATAATCTATCCGGGGCACGGCCCGGCGACTACGATCGGGGCGGAGAAACAAAACAATCCTTACATTAAGCAATAACTATTGAACCTTTGGTTGTTTTCGCTTATATTTGCTTGTAGCCATTTGATTAAGATTTCCAGTCATAATATTTTTGGAGAAGATAATAGATAAGGAAAGTTTTTTTGAGATTATAGCCAAGCGCCGTAGCATTAGGGTTTTCTCCAATGACCCCGTGCCTAAAGCTGACTTAGAGCGCATTCTGGCGGCGGCGACTTTCGCGCCCAGTGGCACCAATTCTCAACCATGGCATTTTGTGGTGGTCAAAACTGAGTCTATCCGAAAAAAAATGGCAGCGGCGGTTGAAGCCAAGATGGATGAGATATTAACTTGGCCGGAGACGGCTGATAAAGTCAGGCGCATCAACGCTTATCGCCGGTCTTTTACGTTTTTTGGCGACGCGCCCGTAGTCATAGCGGTATTGGGTAAAGACCATCAGACAATAGTGCGAAAAACTATCGAGAGTCATGGCGTTGTACAGTCGCGAAATCGACCAAGCTCAGCTCATTTAAGTGTGGCGGCTGCCATCCAAAACTTGCTCCTATTCGCTTCAGTGCTTGGTTATGGCACTTGCTGGATGACCGGTCCGCTGATCGCGGCCCAAGAGATAGAAGAAATTTTAGGAGTGGAAGAGCCCTGGTATCTATCGTCCGTGGTACCGCTGGGCCGGCCGGCTGAACACCCGGTGATAAGGTCACGAAAAGGTTTGGATAAAGTAGTTACTTGGATGCCCTAGAGATCCGGTTGCTAAATGGGAAATGTGTAGCATCAGAGCTTGCTCTGATTATGAAAGAGACTTTCTCTTTTGACTTTAGACTCTAGACTTATTTAAAATATTATAGTGTAGGGGCGGAGTTTATCTCCGCCCGTGAAAACTAACGTTTTTTGTCATTCTCAGCTTGATTGGGAATCCAGGTAAAGAGGTGCATTGGAACCAAATTAATTTTAACAATTTTATATTTACAATTTACAATTGCGAGCGCAGCGAGTTTAATAAATATATTATGGCCAATAAACCTGATAATAAGAGAAAAAAATATCGAGCTCCGCGGGGAACTTCCGATTATCTGCCAAAAAGAGCGGCCCAATTGCATTATCTGGATTCTCAAGCAGCCGAGATTTTTGAAAGATACGGGTATCGGCGCATAATCACGCCGACTTTTGAGGATACCGATCTCTTTTCTCGCTCTATCGGCGAATCCAGCGATATTGTCCGTAAGGAAATGTATACTTTTAATGATAAAGCCGGACGTAGTCTGACCCTGCGTCCGGAAGCGACGGCGCCGGTGGTTCGTGCTTATATCGAGCATAAACTGCACTCGGAGATAAAGCCGGTCAAATTATATTACATTGGTTCTATGTTCCGTTATGAACGTCCGCAAGCAGGACGTTATCGCGAGTTTTGGCAACTTGGCGTCGAGGCCTTAGGCTCGCCGAAACCGTTAATCGACGCCGAAGTCATCGTTTTATTGGTCGATTATTTAAAATCGTTGGCACTTAATGATTTAGTTTTACATATCGGTAGCATGGGTGATGATAAATGTCGTTTGCCTTATACGAAAAAGTTACGACAAGAACTGGAACCGAAGGCGGAAGCGATGTGCCCTGACTGCCAACAACGATTAAAGCTCAATCCGCTCCGGGTATTTGATTGTAAAAACAAAGTTTGTCGGGCCATCATAGCCGAAGCCCCGAAAATAACTGATAATCTTTGCGATGAATGCGCGAACCATCTGGTTCAGGTTGAAAAAGGTATTATCGGAGCCGGTATTAAATATCAGTTGGACCCGACTCTGGTACGTGGCTTTGATTATTATACACGCACGACTTTTGAAGTAAGAAGCCCGCTGTTAGGCGCTCAAAGCGCTTTGGGCGGCGGCGGGCGTTATGATAATCTCATAGCCGAGTATGGTGGCCCGGCGACGCCGGCGATAGGTTTCGCTTTAGGGATGGAGCGGGTGCTGTTGGCGTTGGAGGCGGAGCAAGTCAAACTGGATATTGAGATAAGTCCCGATCTGTTTGTTGCCGTAGTAGATAACACGGACAGGCCCGAGGCCTTTCGAATTTTGACTGATTTGCGCCGTTACGGTTTGGCGGCGGAGATGGACTATATGGCACGCAGTTTGCGTTCGCAGATGAAATTGGCCGATAAATTGGGTTCTGAGTTTGTAATAATCTTAGGGCCGGATGAACTTAAAAGTGGCCGGGTCGCGATTAAGAATATGGCAACAGGTGCCGAGAGGAAAGTCTCTCTCGACCAAATCGCGGATAGCATAAAGAATTTAAAGAGTGAGCCCAAAGGAGAGTAATGGAATTACCAACCAAATTTTCAACTCGTTCCCATGCTTGTGGGGACCTTGATTCGCAAAATATCGACGACGAAGTGGCCTTGGCCGGTTGGGTACAAAAGCGGCGTGACCACGGTGGACTTATATTTATTGACCTGCGGGACCGATCAGGCTTAGTACAGATAGTCATAGACCCGCAAACTCCCGAAGCCTTCTCTTTAGCGGAAAAAGTCCGTCATGAATTTGTCTTAGCTGTTAAAGGCCGGGTAACGGCCAGGCCTGAGGGTACGGTCAATCCCAACTTAGCCACCGGTGCCATTGAGGTAGGCGCGACTGATATCATTATCTTGAATACTTCTAAAACTCCTCCCTTTGAGATTGAAACCGAGCTGATGGTGGATGAAAATCTGCGCTTAAAATATCGCTACCTTGACATCAGGCGCCAACCGATGTTAAAGAATCTAATCAATCGCCATCTGGTGGTTACGGCAGTCCGCTCTTATTTTAACAGCCAAGGTTTTGTTGAAGTGGAAACGCCGATGCTAACCAAGAGTACTCCGGAAGGAGCCAGAGATTTTCTGGTGCCCAGCCGGTTGCAGAACGGCCGTTTTTTTGCCTTGCCTCAATCACCCCAGCTTTTTAAACAAATATTAATGGTGGCGGGTATGGAGCGCTATTATCAGATAGCCCGTTGTTTTCGCGACGAGGATCTGCGGGCGGACCGCCAGCCTGAATATACGCAAATCGATATGGAGATGTCTTTTGTCACCCAAGAGGACATCCTGAAGGTAATCGAACTGTTAATGGCGGATATTTTTGCCGCTGTCGGCGTCTCAATCGAGCTGCCGTTCCCACGAATGACCCATAAAGAAGCCATCAATATTTACGGCGCCGATAAACCGGATCTTCGCTTCGGTGTGCCGATTGTGGACATCTCTGAGATAATGGCGGCATCCACTTTTAATGTTTTTGCCGATACCTTAGCCAACAAAGGAACTATTAGAGGCATAAAAATCACACCCGTTAAGGCTTTCAGCCGTAAAGAACTTGATGAATTGATGGGGCAGGCTAAAGCATTGGGAGCAAAAGGGTTGGTTTGGATGGTGGTTGAGACTAATGAAAAAGTTAAATCACCGGTGGCCAAGTTCTTATCCGCTGATGAGATAAGTAATATTATCAGTAAATTTGACGCCAAAACCGGCGATTTAATCCTAGTGGTAGCGGATAATTTTGAGACCGTCGTATCAGTGTTGGGCAGTTTAAGATTAGAAATGGCGCGTACTTTGGACTTAATCGAAGACGATTTTAAATTTCTTTGGGTAATGGATTTTCCGTTATTTAAGTGGAATGAACAAGAAAAAAGAATCGTCAGCGAACATCACCCCTTTACTATGCCTAAAACAGAACAGATGCATCTATTGGACTCGGCGCCATTGGATATCTTTGCCGACGCTTTTGATTTGGTTTTGAACGGAGTTGAGTTAGGCAGCGGTACTATCCGCATACATCAGCGTTCATTACAGGAGAAAATATTAAAGATGTTGGGTTTGTCATCCGCGGAGATGACGGAAAAATTTGGTTTTCTTCTTGACGCGTTGGAGTACGGAGCACCGCCGCACGGAGGTTTGGCTCTGGGCTTGGATCGCATAATCATGTTAATCCAAGGTTGCCAGTCCATCCGTGATGTAATCGCTTTCCCTAAAACGCAAACGAGCAGTTCACTGATGACCGGCGCGCCCGATTATGTGCGGCCGGAACAACTGCGCGACTTGCATATCAAGACAACGGAACTGCCGGCGCGTTAGACCCTTTTCTAAGTCTGTGCTATAGTTTTTATAACCTTTTAACGATAGTATAATTATGCCGGTATTGATTTGGTCAAACCTCAACAATAATATATTGGCTGAATTAGGTTTGATAATTAAAACAAGGTTTCTAAATTGAAAAAAGTATTTGTAGCCATAATCGTATTAATAACAGCAGTCTTTATACTTACCGGTTGCGGTAGCTCATCGGCCTCGACCGCCGCTACTACCCAAACCGCTTCTTCGACGGCAACGTCGTCGCTTCCGGCAACGGTTACGGTAGACAAAAAATTACCGGTACCGCGCAAATTTGAGCCCAATGATAAAACTCCCCGCTTTTTTATGGAGGCTTTAAAGAAGAAAGAACCCATATTGATTACTTTTTATGACGATGATGATGTTATCAGTAAAGAAGTCTTGTCCGAGTTGAAAATTGTTTTTGATAAATACGACGGCACGGTTACTTTTTTGCAGCTAAAGTCTGATTTAAACGCGCAAGTCTCTAATCTGGCCGAACAATTTAAAATCGGTTTTATACCTTATACCGCCGTACTCAACCGCAACGGTACGATTATTTTTGAAAAGACCGGCTATGTTGATAATAAAGTTATTGAGCAAGCCGTCTATAACGCCGTTAATAAGTAAGTTTCATATAAAAATATCTTTTTAGATATCTCTGCTCTCTTTCAGGTTTCCAGGCTCTGTTTCTGTCATTCCCCTGTTTTTTCACAGCCCTCTTAAAGATAAATCTTATTATGCCGATTTAAATGATATTGAAGAAATAATTATAGCAACTATCGCACTTACGAGAGGTGAGCCGTGAAAAAAATTGTACCAATGCTCTTAGTTATGCTCTTAGCGTTTATTATCTCAGGCTGTGTCAATAAAAATTTAAGCGATGCCTCCGTTTCAGCGGCTTCTCTTCTTAAGATAGATAAGAAGCCGGATACATTCTCTTTAAAAAAAGCTCGGCAACAAAACCAGGTCGCTGTTGATTTTGCCGACTCCAAGCAAGATCTTATGGAGGGGAACAGCTTTTTAACTTATGTGGAAGCGGCTAAGATTGCCGACGAAGCCTCGCGGCCGTTAAAACCGATATCCAATCCAGCCGATGGTAACGCCGGCATGCCTTATGTGGTAGCTAACGCGGCTGCCGGTCAGCTACAATCAGGTTTGTTTAATAATGCCGGCTCTATTAGTGCTGTTAATGCGAACAGCGGTTTAGTTACTTCAGGGAGCAGCTCAAATAGTGCTTCAACGTTGCCCGTGACAAGTTCTGACAGCAGTCAAAGTTCATCAGACGGTACTACAAGCTCGACTATTAGCGAGAATTCGTCGGTGTTTGCAGCTAACTCAGATGATCAGGCCTTAATGGAGTATTTTACTGATTTTCAATCTTACGAACAGACGGCTGAGCCTATAATGACTCAAGCTATTGCTAATCCATGGTCCGCCAGAGACCTGGTAATAGATGATCAAACCTTGGTAAGCCTGCTCGCGTCCAGTCATAGTATATTTGATTTTGTTAGAACCCATCCATCCGTCACTGAAGGTGATGCGGTGCTTGCTTCCGTCGGGGATACTTTAACCGTTATTTATAGTCTATGGGGTTTAGGGTGGAATGAAGCTCAAACCGCTTATTTAATGATAAATATTTATTATCCGAATGGGAGTTATGTCTCTCATGCCCAAGAAGGGCTATCGTCTTTATAAATTATTTTAAAAGGAGGAGCAGTGATTCAAATTACTAAATATAAACGAAGTCAAAAACTAGTTGCGCTATTGCAAGTGTTCTTAATGGTTTTTTCACTAATGATTTTTCTAGCGCCGCTCAACCATAAGGCGGAAGCGCGTTCAATGGCGCCTCAGGAATACGCCGCCGGTGAGTCGCCTTATAGCGTGGATATCGGTGACTTAAATCATGACAACTTAAAAGATGTCGCGGTGGCCAATTTCAAAGCCGGTACAGTCGGTGTCTATTATCAGCAGCCTGACGGCACCTTGTCCGCGATGACTGTACTTAATCCACCTCCGGATGCATATAATTACGGATTCTTCGGCCCTAATCCTTATGGGATAAAAGTGGCTGATATCGATGGCGACGGTTTAAATGATTTAATCGTCAGTAACGAATTTCAGCACCAGGTGTGGATCTATCGCCAAGATAGTGGTGGTGGACTTTTTCTCTATCAGATAGTGGATACGCCCAATGTAGAGACGCATCCATATTCCAGCCCTTACTCTGTCGATGCCGGTGACTTAAGCGGTAGTGGTTATCCCGACATTGTTGTCGCTAACTATTATTATACTTCAGCCGGCGATAATGGTAGTATCGGCATTCTTAATAATTGGGACGCTTCCGTTAACAATTTTTACGCGGTTTCTTTTCCTAACAGTAACGATGGCTGGGTCTCCGGCTATCATTCCATCTATAGAACTTTGACCGGCGGTTGGAATTCTCTTAGCAACGTCGGCCTTTGGGACGCTCAGCTTTTACCGATTGACGATTCCAATAAACAGTTACATAATGCTGAATTGAAAGGGGTTGACTTTATCAACTCTGATGTTGGTATAACGGTAGGTGACTATGGGCAGATATTTAGAACTATCGACGGCGGCCTCAAATGGGAAAGTGGTTTAAATACCTCTAATGGGTCTCTGGCAGCCGTATCAATGGCGGATACTAAAAACGGTACCGCGGTCGGGGCCGGCGGTACTATTGTTCGCACCAGCGACGGCGGTATCACATGGAGTGATTCATCTTCTTCAACGCCTAACTTAAATGGGGTAAGTCATTATGGAATTGAGACCTGGCTTGTCGGTGATAGCGGTTTTATCGGCTCTATTGACGGCTATAGCGACGACACTTTAAATATAACTCCGTCAGCAACCCTGGAAAACTTAAACGGTATTGATTTTGGCGATACGCAAGGCTGGATAGTCGGTGATGACGGTACCATACTGCATACTATTGATGGTGGCGTTACCTGGAGCTTACAGACAGTAGGCACAGCGAACTTAAACGGTGTTTCCTTTGCTGACGATTCTAATGGTTGGGCGGTTGGTGATGACGGTACCATACTGCATACTATTAACGGCGGTACCACCTGGGGATCGCAGACCGCGCCCCTCGGTACGGCGAGTTTAAACGGTGTTTCCTTTGCTGACGACCTTAATGGTTGGGCGGTTGGTGACGGCGGCACTATCTTGGTTACCAATGACGGCGGTATCAATTGGAGTTATCAAGGCAACTATGGCAGTCGTTGGTTTTCCTCAATGTATAACTATCCGCTGTTACCCGGGGCTACGAATCCCTATAGCGCTAAAATCGGTGATATTAATAATGACGGGAAAAATGATATAACCGTTGCCGCCAGTTCCGGCGCGATGATAAATTATCGTATGGGGTTGGGGGCCGGGGGTCGAACCTTATTTCAAAGTTCGAAACAAATCGTGGCCAGCGGCGTATTGCCCGCGGACATGGCATTCCTTGATTACAACAATGATGGGCGTACTGATGTGGCTATCACCAACAACCAGGATCAAAGCGTCTCCTTACTTACACAGCCGATTCCGCCGACAAACGGCTTTGATTCTACTGATACATTAAGCACGGGCGCACAGCCGCTCGGCATTGCCGCCGCTGATTTGAACGGCGACGGTTTTGAGGATTTGGCGGTTGCCAACAGTGGCTCCAATAGCATCAGTGTTTTTACTAAACAAACAGCTACGGGACCGTTCAACCCGGCCGCTGTCTTCAAGACCCAAGGCTCCGGCCCTTACGGTCTGGCAATCGGTGATGTTAATAATGATGGAAAAAAAGAGATAGTAGTTGCCGACTCCAGCCCTAACGGCGGTAATAAAATCGAGGTATTTTCACCGACCTCAACACCCGGAGCGCCAACAGTCGTCTCTGCGACACATCCGGACAGTTCCGTCTATTACAACGACAATAAACCGAAGTTTCAGCTATCACCACCGGCTGATATCGATGGAGTCAGCGGTTATTATTGGAAGATAGATTCTACCAGTAATACTATTCCCAACGCTGCCGACAGCTTTAGTACTGACGGTAACATCAGCGTTTTAAATAGCCTGGCTGACGGCGAATATTATTTTCACGCGACAGTTAAAGACAACTTAGGTCATATTGGCGCTACGGTAACTGATACCGTTCATTATCAGTTTAAAATAAACTCGACTCCGCTAATAGCCGCTATTCAAAGTCCCGGCGACGGCGGTACGGTCGGCGGTACGGTAAACATTGAAGCTACGGCGACTACCAGCCCTCTCTTTTCTATAAGTAAGGTTGAGATATATATTGACGGGGATACGGTGCCGGTGGCGACATTGTCAGCCGCGCCCTATAAATATCTATGGGATACCAGTGCTATACCCGACGGCTCCCATACGGTGAAGATAGTTGTCACCGATTCCGGCAACCGCCAAGCGACTGATACTAATACGTTGACAGTGGATAATTCAGCCGGCGGTGGTAGTTCCAGTAGTGGGGTTACCAGAAGTTCCATTGAACTCACCGGTGATCAGTTCATTTCCAGTAGCGGTTATGTAAACGGACTGACTTATTTTGACGCCGGCAGTGATAGTTGGAATAAAGTGGGATATTTTGCGCCGGGCGCGTCTTCGAGTTCGGCTATCTATCAGTTTAATCTACCGGCACCCAGCGGTTATCTCTGGCAAAGTTTAAGTATTAATGAGGACGCCGGCGTAGCTTCGGGCCAGGCTGCCAAATTCTATGCCTATAATTGGGCGACGGATACCTGGGACGCTATTTCAGCCTCAGGTGACTTGCCGTTTTGGTTTATCCAGCCGGCAACCAATAAAGTCAAGGTAAAAGTAGTAGCTGCGGCTTGGTCGGTACATCAAATCAAAAGTCTGATACTGGATTATAAATATCAAAGTGATACTACCGCTCCTCAGATTACCTCTCTCAGCGGTTCAGAGGTCAATTTTGCCAATCCCTATTTTTCACGGCTTAGTTTCGGATTGAGTGAAAAAGCTTTTTTAACTATTGATATTCGCAATAGTTCCGGTCTTCTGGTTAAGCAATTTACTACCGCTAAGTCGGAAGGGCTACCGGATATTTACTGGGACATGACTGATACTTTCGGGAACAGCGTTCCGCCTGACACTTATACATATCAGGTGACGGCGACCGATATTGCCGGGAATACAACTCTGTCG
>CAJVYJ010000025.1 GCA_913009475.1 uncultured Actinomycetes bacterium
ATATAAAATTTATCACTTCCGGTTTCTGCGATTGTTCGAATAAAGCGGAACGAACTTCGGAAAATACCGGTCCGCCCTCAGCTCCCAGCGACATGGAGCGGTCCATCACCGCGACCGCCTTTAAAGACTTAACGGCCTCAATTATCTCTCTTACCGGAAAAGGCCTGAAAGTACGCAATTTTATCATACCGGCCTTAATACCTTCGGCTCGCAATTGATTTACTACCTCACGCGTAGTGCCGGCCGCCGAGCCCAATACAATCAGCGCCATATCAGCGTCATCGAGCCTATATTTTTCCAACAAGCCATACTGCCGCCCCGAGAGGACCGAAAATTCTCTGCCGATTTCCTCTATAACCGCCGCCGCGCCCAACATTGCTTCTTCATGGGCCCGCTTGAATTCAAAAAAGTATCCATGCAGCCCGTCAAAAGGGCCGACAGTTATCGGGTGCTCGGGGTCGAGCAAATTTATCAGGGGTTCAAACTCACCGACAAAATTTTTCACATCCGCGTCTTCCAGCAGATCCAGCCGTTCAATGGAATGACTGATAATAAAGCCGTCCAAACATACCATAATCGGTAGACGTACTCGATTATCCTCAGCGATACGAACCGCTTGAATAGTGTAATCGTAAGCTTCTTGAGCGTTTTCGGTATAAATCTGGAGCCAACCGCAATCGCGGGCACCCATGGAATCAGAATGGTCACAATGGATATTTATAGGGGCTGATAAAGCGCGATTGGCATTATGCATTATAATCGGCAACCTGGTCGAACTGGCAATATGGAGAACCTCCCACATAAGCGCCAGACCTTGTGAAGCCGTAGTCGTCATAACTCTGGCGCCGGCTGCTGAAGCGCCGACACAAGCGCTCATAGCGCTGTGCTCGCTTTCTACAGTCACAAACTCCGTATCTACAGTGCCTGCCGCCACATACTTGGAAAACTCTTCTACGATTGTCGTCTGCGGCGTAATCGGATACGCGGCCACTACATCAGGATTTATCTGTTTCATCGCCTGCGCGCAAGCGTAATTTCCAGTTAATGCTACCGATTTTGCCATTATTCTTCTCCCTCCGGCACCATATCAATTGCGTTTGTCGGACATTCTTGAGCGCATATGCCACAACCTTTGCAATGGTCGTAGTCGATAGCGTACATCTTGCGGTTACTGACTTTTATTGAGGAGTCAGGACAGAATACCCAACATATCATACAGTGCGTACACTTCTCCTCATGCCAATCGGGGCGCTCGGACCGCCAACCACCGGTCTCATAATCATCCGCCGTTCCCCCGGCCGGTATGACCGCCGCCGCGGGATGTTCTTTATAGTTCCAATTTTTAATATTCTTATAATCCCAGCTCAATCCCCACGCACCTCCCTCTGGGCACGTTCAAACGCTTGTACGTTACCATCGACTATCTCCTGATTAAATTTTTTCCCGAAGGTTCTGCGAATATGAGCGACTACTTTATCGCCGTCCATTATATTTGTCGAGCCCAGCAGGGCTCCGATAATAGGAATATTGGGAAAATTCTTACCAATACTTTCGATTGCGATTTTGGACGCGTCAACTGTAAATACTTTAAATTTCTTAATATCATGTTCTTGACGAATCTCCGCCGGCGTCAACTCCGTGTTTATAATAATTACACCGTCATCCGTTAAACCGTCGGTTACATTCACCGTCTTCAGCAGAGTAGCATCAAGTACGATTACGATATTAGGATTTACAATATTGCAATGAATATTAATCGGTTCATCTGATATGCGAGTAAAAGCCCTAAGAGGCGCTCCCATTCGTTCCGGACCATACTCCGGCGACGCTTGAAAAAATTTATCCAATTCCAGAGCTGTCTCAGCTACAAGCTTAGCGGCAGTTACCGCTCCTTGGCCGGCCCGGGCATGCCAACGTATTTCTGTCAGTTCCGCCATTATTTATCCTCCAAAAAAACTCATACCACTTTTAACTGATTATTTACCTGATTTTAGATAAAAAAAAATATTTATTTATAAAATATTCGTTAAATAGTAAAAGCTAGTATAGCATATTTTATAATTTTGGCTAGTAGCTATTTTATTACAAACGGTATAAGAGCTGATATAAGTCGATAAAATCATCCAAGCTTAGTGACTCAGCGCGTATATCAGCCGAGATATCCAATGTAGTTAAAGCCGCAGCTATTTTAGCTTTTTCAATATTTAAACCCGAGTTGACGGAATTGACTAATTGCTTGCGTCGCTGGCTGAATGCGCTTTCAATTAATTTAAAAAGTTGACGCGCTTGGGAGTCGAATTTAACATCCCGCCGTTTAAATTGCACTACCGCCGAATCCACCCGCGGCGGCGGTAAGAAAATATCTCTTGAAAGTTTTAAAACTAAACGGGATGCGGCTAAAAATTCCAGCTTCACCGTATAGGCTCCATATTTCTTCCGGCCCGGCGCGGCTAATATCCGTTCCGCGATCTCACTTTGAACCATAACGGTAAAGGTATTGAGAAAACTAAAATTTTCCAGATACTTGATTATAATAGGGGCGGCAATATTGTAAGGAAGATTGCTGACCAGTTTGTTCGGTAAAGTCGCGCCTATGCCTAGGTCAGCCAAGCTTAACTTAACAGCATCGGTAGCCAGAACTTTAATATTGTTAAAAGGCGATATAGTATCTTTTAGCGCCGGCAAAAGCTTGGAATCAAGCTCTATCGCAGTTACCTGTCGGCACTTATCAGCCAGAGCCACAGTTAAGGTTCCGATACCCGCGCCGACTTCAAGTACATGGTCTTGTGGTTGTAACCGCGCTGCCTCTATAATACGGCGGCGAATGTTGTCATCAATCAAAAAATGCTGGCCGAAACCTTTGGCAAGATGTAAATCATATCGATTTAATATCTTCTTGACCAGAGTCGGACTTAAAGGCGGAACTCTATTTTTCATAACTTACTCCAATACCGCTCAACTTTAGAAGCTGCCGAAGCGTACATTATATATGTAACAGCAACAAAAGTAAGGTTAACACAGCGGCAGCGGAAAATGTGTAGCGTCAGAGCTTGCTCTGATTATGAAAGAGGCTCTCTCTCTAGACTCCAGACTCGTACTTACCATTATTACGGCAATATATATACGCTCACGTTGCGTCGGCCCCAATTTCTGGCCTCACTGACACTGCCAAACGCCAGGTCAATACGATTACCCTTAATCGCGCCGCCGGTATCAGCCGCCAATGCCGGCCCATATCCGTCAATATAAAGCCTGGTCCCCAGAGGGATGACTCGAGGGTCAACGGCAACAATGCCTTTGTATACACCGGTACCCATTGCGGTTCGAGAACCGGCGCCGCCGCCATCACCGCTAGCATAACCAGTAGCGGACATAAACATACTGCGGCCGCCTCGAGACACGCTCACGTTGGCGGGTACGGGCTTTGCGGTTGGAGCTAACGCCAACCGAAGTATTTTAGTGCCAACCTTAACTACCTTCGCAACCGGCTCTTTAATTACGCCTTCACTTTTTATATGCGAATCGATTTCCCGATCGCCCGCTAAAATATGCTCGATTACTCGTCTATTTATGCCGGACTCACCTTTGGCTACCACCCTTGTTCTCCCCTTAAGCAGTGAGTTATCGTCCACGCGTTTTGTCGCGAAAGCTATCTCGGTATCAATATTCTCCAAGCGCCGTTCCAGATGATTGACATTAACTGTCGTTCCCGCCAATAAACTGCGAAAACCAACTGGTGAAACCAGGATATCAGCTTTCGGATCTACGCCTATTTGGCGTAAAAGATGGTTTACGTCGATCGCCGGCGACATTATAACTTGCTTATGACCGTTGACCTCTAAAACTACGGGAACCGCGTGTTTAACGGTTACTTTGGTACCGGGTAGCAGTAATGAATCCGGTTGGGGCTTGACTTCATCATGTGGGGAAAAACTAATTTCTTGGGATTTAAGAAAATCGGCGACGGTAACAGCCCTGGTTACAACTTTTATTTTTTTACCGTCAACCGCTAAAGCAACTTCTTTAAATGATATAAAATAAAAAGACAAAAAAATTAACGTAATCACGACCGTGAAAATAATAACGTTCTTTAACCTTACCTGCATAGAATCACTCCAGTAAAAAATCGTGTACAAAATAAATCTTAATTACTTACTTACTCTTGGAAAAATATTTTTGAGGTGACGAAATGTTATAGTAACCAAAAATAATAGGGCTTGTCAAGGTTTTTGCTTGCCGCCCCTATTTATGATGATTAATTTTTTTTTGAAAACTTAAATATTCTATCGGTATTTTGAGCTGTTACTTTAATAATTTCATCAGCGTCAATACCTTTCAACTCGGCTGCTTTGTCGGCTATAAACGACAGTAGAGCCGGCCGATTTTGTTCACCGCGATGAGGGCTGGGAGTCAAGTAAGGGGAGTCGGTTTCCAACAGAATCTTATCAAGAGGAATATCTTTAAATACTTGCCGCAACGCTTCGGAATTTTTAAAAGTCAAAATACCGGAAAACGAAAGAGCGCAGCCCAGATCTAAAAAATCCAGTGCCTGCGACTTATCTCCGGTAAAACAATGGATAACAACTTTATCCTCCAAAAATCGGGCTTTTTTTAGTATATCCAATGTCTCCCCATAAGCCTGACGGCAATGGACCATTAGCGGCAAATCAATATGTTTGGCTAATTCAATATGTGCTTGAAAAGCTTTAATTTGCATATCTTTAACAGCTGTCGATTGATAAAAATCAAGACCGGTTTCTCCGATAGCCACTATTTTTGGCTGATTGGAAACCGCGTATATCTGTTCCATCAACAGGTCGTTCACGGTCGCGGCATTATGAGGATGCACACCGACCGCCCCGTATACACGCGCGAATTGTTCGGTTATACCGGCTGTGCGACGCGACGAATCCAAGCTGTCACCAACACTGATAATTCTGCCTACGCCTACTTTACGAGCTTCAGATACTATCCCGCGAATCGTGTTGTTATCGCCAAGCATATCCAGGTGCGCGTGCGTATCCGTCAATATATCAGTATGTTCCGTCATATCTACCTCTTTTCTTTCTCTTCAATTCTGGGAAACAAAGGCGCGGCCCGATTAGTTTTTGTTCCCGCTCGCAGATAACCCCAGACCAAGCCGGAGTCAAAACGGATGTCCGACGGATCGGCTACCAGCCCCAGTTGCTCATAGATCTTTTTTCCGGTTGCGGGCATAAACGGGGTAATTAGCTGAGCTATTATCCGAATAGTCTCAGCCAGGTCATAGATTACCTCACGTAATTGAGCATCTTTTTGGGCCTTAAATAAGGCCCAAGGCGCGGCCTCGTCAATAAACTTATTAGCTTTAGCCACCAGCTTCCAAATCTCTTGGAGCGCCGGGCGCAATTCGAAATTCTCCATCAACTCATGATAACGCGAGATAATCGCCGCCGACTCTGAGATTAAATCAGCGGTTAACGCTAATTCTTCGCCTCGCTCCGGAATCAGAGCGTCGAAATATCTTTCTATCATCGGTAATGTCCTGTTTAAAAGATTACCCAAGTCATTGGCAAGGTCATGATTTATCCGCCCTATAAGCGCCGAACGGCTAAACTCGCCGTCCTGGCCTAATGGTACTTCCCGAGTAAAAAAATAGCGGACGGCATCAACGCCAAACTCATCACTAAGCTCAATCGGGTCGATTACTTGTCCCCGGGATTTAGATATTTTTTGTTCACCCAAGGTCCAGAACCCGGTAGCCATAATAGCCTTAGGTAATGGTATTTCCAAAGCCATCAGCATACACGGCCAGATTACCGCGTGAAACTTAATAATATCTTTACCTAAAAAATGAACAGGCGGCCAAAATCTAGTAAATTTTTCTTCATCATATAGATATCCGACAGCGGAAAGATAATTAATCAAAGCGTCAAACCAGACATAAATTACATGTTCCGTATCAAAAGGGACCTTGATGCCCCATTTTATCGATGTACGCGAAACTGATATATCCTCAACACCGCTTTTTATGAAACTGACTACCTCATTACGTCGAGACCCGGGGCGAATAAAATCAGGGTGCAATTCTATATGTTTTAACAGCTTGTCCACATAGGCGGACGTTCTAAAATAATAGCTCTCTTCCTCTAACCACTCCACCGGCCGACCACAATCGGGACAATTGCCGTCAACAAGTCGATTTTCCGGCCAGAAAGTTTCTTCATGAATACAATACCAGCCCTCATAAAGACTTTTGAAGATATCACCTTGTTCGTAAAGACGCTGATAGATTTTAGCGACCACTCTTTCATGGCGCTCTTCGGTAGTGCGGATAAAATCATCATTGGATATCTGATAGCGCCGCCACAAATCCTTAAAAGGTCTTACCATTAAGTCACAATGCTCAAGTGGGGCCAGACCTCTGGCGTTTGCCGCTTTTTCGACCTTTTGTCCATGTTCATCGGTACCGGTCAAGAAAAAAACATCTTTACCGGCCAACCGCTGATAGCGAGCGACAACATCCGCAACTACGGTACAGTAAGCATGACCGATGTGCGGTACGTCATTCACATAATATATTGGTGTGGTGATGTAAAAGCCTGCTCCCATTTATCCTCTTTTTTTAATTGGCCCATGGCTCACAACTGTAAATAACAAGTTGTAAAATTATAGAGCCTTAGCGGGCGGATACAAAATCCGCCCCTACACATCTCACACTAAATAACTAAGTAACAACATATAAATTAATCACCTTTGTTGTCAAGCGAGCAGGCGGAAACGGCAATATAAAGTCACCTATATCCTCCCGGGTGGAGACAAGCTCCGCCGCTACACATTTAATCCTCTAAAGCTCTCACAGCGGAATATTTAAACAGAACCCTAAAGTAAGCGGCAATTAAGTTCGATATAAACATAGTATGCAATTGCCAGATTCGATTTGAACCAAAGCAGGGTAGGGGATGAAACAACCAGTAATAAAAAAGAGCCGCCAATTTATCAACAATTCCGGTATCACCATCAAGCTCTTGCTTTTTTCCGGCTTTTCTTTATTAGGCTCCCTCCTACTCTTATACTTTCTTGAAGATCTGACCGTTAGTAAAGTCCTGCCGCTGATTTTTATGCTGATCGCCACTATCCTCAGCCTGTTTTTCTTATACATAAGAAAATTGATAATTTATCCGTTGAATGAAGTAATCAAGACCGCCGACTCTATCGCCAAAGGTCGACTTGGCTTACGCATAGACATAAAAAATAATAACGAGATCGGACGACTTGCCTCTAAGATAAATATGATGACTGAATCGCTACAACACCGGCTATCGCAGTTATCAACTCTTTGCGAGATCAGCCGTGATACTACTTCTAAGCTAAGCTTACAGGATATATTGGATCTGATATTGATTAAAGCCGTTAATTTTCATGAAGCCGATTCCGGGTCAATAATGCTATTGGACGAAAAGACCAACCAGTTGGAGATTAAAGCCGCCATCAATATCGAACAGAAAATTATTGATAATACTAAGACCAAAATCGGTGAAGGTATAGCTGGATGGGTGGCTAAAGAAGGTAAACCACTACTGCTGATGGATGGCATAACCTTTACCGGCAACAGGGATTTAAAAGACGCTGTCTCCATCCCGATTATGCTGAAAGATAAGGTTCTGGGCGTACTAAACCTAAACAACCACGGTAGTAAACCCCGATCATTCAATACTAAAGATTTGGATTTTCTGACAGCGCTCTCAAGCCAGGCGGCCACAGTCATTAATAACGCCCAGCTATTTGAAAAGTTAAAAAATAATTACTTAAGCGTTATCCAAGCCTTGGCGGCAGCCATTGACGCCAAGGATTCCTATACACACGGCCACTCAGCCCGAGTGGCTAAGTACGCGGTTGCCATCGCTAAGGAGCTTAGTTTCTCACCGGAAGACATAGATGATATTGAAGCCGCGGCCTACCTTCACGATGTCGGTAAAATCGGTATACCGGAAAAAATCCTGAGCAAACCATCGGGGTTGACCGATGAAGAGTTTAAGATAATCAAGACGCATCCGCAAATCAGCGCCCGCATTCTGGCGCCGGTTGACTTTAAAAGTACCGTAATACCGGCCGTTCTTCATCACCATGAACATTACAACGGCCGCGGCTATCCTGACCATTTAAAAGGCGAACAAATACCGTATGAGGCGCGAATCATGGCGGTAGCGGACAGTTATGACGCCATGACCACTAATCGCCCCTATCGCCCGCCCCGGGACATAAATTGGGCACAACAAGAACTCTCCAGATGTTCCGGCAGCCAATTTGACCCCCGGATAGTTAATGCTTTTTTGAAAGTCCTTGACCATATGCGTTGCCCGACAAATATTAACGCTAAAGATAAAAACGCAACCAAACAACTACGTGAACAATCACATAATGAGGTTACTCTGCCGGTTTCATAATCTTTAACGCGGTCTCATAAGCCTGATGCCGGTCCATATGATATTTTTTGGCAATAATTTTGGCGGCCTCGCTTTTCGCAACACCGGCGACCAACAGAGCCATTAACTCTTGCTCGATAACCTCTTGAGAAGCTTTCTTCTTATCCCTGCAACCTTCGATGACTAAGACATATTCGCCTTTAATCGGATGATTCTCAAGCCCAGCCAATATCTCCGCGGCCGTACCATGGAAGTTGGTCGCGAACTTCTTGGTCATCTCCTTTATCAATGCCAGCCGGCGACCGGGCAGATTATTTTCAATCTCTTTTAAAGTATTGATCAGACGATGCGGGCTCTCGTAGAAGATTAAAGTACTAGGCTCATCGGCCAACTTTCCCATCAATTTTTGCCGCAAACCGCGACGCCTGGGCATAAAACCAAGAAAACGAATGTCACTGGTAGGTAACCCGGAGACAACCGCGGCCGCTATCAGAGCTGAAGCTCCGGGCAACACTTCATATTCCAAGTCTGATTCTAAGCAAGCTTTTACTAATATGTGGCCGGGATCGGCAATACCGGGAGTGCCCGCGTCGCTTACTAAAGCGATCTTCTTTCCCTGTTTAAGCTTGGCTAATAAAGCCGGTAATTTAGTTTGCTCGTTGACCTGGTTAAAACTTATAAGTGGTGTGTGAATATCATAATGGGAGAGCAACTTCTTGGTGCGCCGGGTATCCTCAGCGGCAATTAAGTCGACCTCTTTTAATATTCTTAAAACCCGTAGAGTAATATCCTCCAAGTTGCCGATAGGGGTAGCGCATAAAAAAAGTTTGCCCCGTCTTTTGTCAGCCATATATAACCACTATAACCTTAACTTTATAAATCCGTCACCACTAAATATAAGCTTAGCTTATTGACAACCCTCGTTTGCATGATATTTTTGCCGATTCCGTGTTTTATGTCAACCATTACCAGCTTTTCCGCACTTCATTCTAACATTATAAAGTTTGTCATTCCCAACTTGATTGGGAATCCAGGTAAAGAAGTGCTTTGGAAATAAGAGTATATAAAACATTAAAAGGCGCGTTTGGCCATGGATCCCCGATCAGGTCGGGGATGACCAATAGAACCTATTTTTTGGCCGGCTTATTTGCGCGGTGTCCGGTCTCTAAAAAACCAAGGAACATAACCGTAATACCGATTGTTAATGATACCGACAACACAGCCGGACCCGCCAGTTTAAAATAACCATGAATGACGCCGCCGAAAGCATTAATCAAGGCGCCGATTCCAATCAATATATTACCAATCGCAATTTCTCTAAGAATCTGTTTACGATATAAAACCCACGCTGAATAAAGCGCTCCACCCGCTAAAATGACCGTACCTATTGTGTTTAGCGAAGCAACAGTTGCTTTCATCATCAGCGACCGTGTCATTGCTTCCCAACCTAGGGATGCCACCTTTTGATTGTTAATTGAGGAATTAACCAACATCAACGCACCGCCCAGTGAAGCGCCGATCATTGTCCAAAGCCATATTGTCGCCGGTCTTTTTGTGACAACTGTCAAAATAAATATTAGTGTAAAAATACCGCCAAATACAAGTGCGGTGGTCAATTTTTCTGGTCCAGACGCTGTTTTACTAAAAATAACCATTGGCAAAACCGGACCCAGTAGAGCCAATACAATACCTATTTCGAGCAACCGAGACGCGACTTTCTTTTCAGCTATATATAAGCTGCCCAATCCCAAATAACCCACTACGATCATAGCGCCAAAGAAATACCATATTTTTACCAACAATTCGTTCCAGCTACTGATAACTGAGATAGTCTCTGCAAGTGATGCGATGCCAAACATTAATAAAGCAACCGCCCACGCAAATTGATATGGCTTGTGTCGCTGAAAATATTGACGAAACACAAGAAATGAAAATACGAAACTGATAATCGCAGCGCTTAAGGGGAAAATAAACAAATCTTCTCATCTCCATTCAGGAAGTACTCGGTCAGCCAAGCACTTTAACCTATCGACCTAATTTCCGCCAATCCGAAATCAAATTGCTCGGACTTAAGCAAAGACTCCAGCTTTGTTCTAGTCTTATAACTTAAGAATTCGCGTAAGATATCAACCCTAAGTGAGCGCAATTCCTCTTCGGTAAATCTGGTTATACCATATAAATAAGTAAAGTGGTTCAGTTCATCCTCGTCCGCGTCAAATATCTCTTCCGGCAACGCTTGGCTATTTATCGCAACTATTTTATTATAGATTAAATCCCGCTCAATTTGAGTTACTACCTTGGTTCCGCCTTGAGCGGCGCCTTTCTCCCGACATTGGTCTACATCATAAGTCATTACTTTCTTGGGAAGCAACAACCGATGAGTGCGGGCGTAATACTGAGCTAAGCCGATATTATGCTGCAGGCTCTTTTCTCTTAGTTGCTTATAATCATTGTCGGGATATATTCCAAAAAAACGACACTGGACCGGCTTTACCTCACTGATAATGCAAATATCATCCTCAAAAAAAGGACACTTATAATCCAGTGATACCAAACTTAGCAGCTCATAACGGATAGCCCGCGCCGCGATTTCTTTTTGCCGAGGCACCGGAAATTTTTGCACATGCGCGTAGATATTCACAAACTCACTGAGATAGACATCGGCGGTGGTAAAACAAGCTTTCGTATTATCATCACAATTGCAGACGGGAATCTGCTGATAGACATAATCCAGACGCCGAGTAATCCGATTTTCATTACCGTGACGTACTAAGTCATCCATCTGTTCACGTGAAATTTTTTTTAATGACAATTTAAGCACTCACTTTTTTATAGTTATTAATATTAATCTCGCTGCGTTCACAATTCTAAATTGTAGATATCAATCAAATACAGCCGTAATGTTTGCTTCGCTTATTCATTGCCAGAGTAAACTCTGATGCTACACATTTCCTGTTCTAACAGGCGGGGACAAGCCTCATACCTACACATCTACCCTCTACGCTTTCCGCTCATAAGGCGCCGGATAAACTGGCGCGCTATACATTTCCCGACCACTTTATGTTTGTCATTCCCGACCTGATCGGGGATCCACGGCCAACCGTGCCTTATAGTGCTTTATTTATTCCAATGCACTGTGATTCCTGGATTCCCAGCCAAGCTGTGCGTATCCTCTGCGCCTGTCTGCGTGCGTTCACGCACAGACAGGCGCAGACGGGTCAAGCTGGGAAGACAAAAAACATCAGCTTTCGCGGGTGGAGATAAACTCCACCCCTACATGGTTACTATCAGAGCAATCTCTGATAGTACAATCCGACCCAGCGTAAACTTGATGCTACACTTTCCCAACCCCGGATTCACAGCCGACATTTATAGTCACCCATAATTTACTTATTATATCAAGATTATGTAAAAAAGATAGTTGCAATTGTTACTAGAGTGATTTCAATAGACTATCGATTGGCAGAGTATTGATAACATCAGCGCTAGTCAACCAACCCCGCTGTGCCGTATGCAGACCATAACGCATATTGGCCAGATGCCCAAAATGATGAGCATCAGTGTTGATGGCAAACTTCACACCATAGCGTTTAGCTGCCCGTAACTGGTCGTCATTTAAATCGAGCCGGTCAGGGAAAGCGTTTAGTTCTAAAATAGTGCCGGTCTTTTTTGCCGCCGCGAATACTTGGACCAGGTCGATTGCGTATGGTGGGCGACGGTCTAGAATACGGCCGGTGGGATGGCAGATTATATCAATATGAGGATTGGCCATCGCGGTTATAGTTCGATAAGTTATCCGTTCTTTATCCTGCGTAAAGCCCGTATGTATCGAAGCCGCGACGATATCAAAACGAGCTAAGACCTCATCGGGAAAGTCTGTCTTGCCTTCACTATTGATATTTAACTCTACCGCGGTCAGCAGCGTAAAATCTTCCCACTGGCGGTTTAATTCGGCTATTTGCCGCCATTGTTCTTCAAATCTCTTAAGGTCCAGGCCATGAGCGACTTTTAAAGTTTGCGCGTGGTCGGAGATAGCCAGATACTGATAGCCAAGCTTTTGCGCGAAAGCAGCCATCTCTTCCAGACTGCTTTGGCCATCGCTGGCCTGCGTATGCGCATGCAGGTCTCCCTTAATATCAGAGAGTTTAATTAAATCAGGCAACTTACCGGCCGCAGCGGCCTCGATCTCACCCTTGTCTTCCCTAAGCACCGGTTCTATATAATCCAAGCCCAGCTCATTATAGATATCAGCCTCGTCGGCTCCGGCTAAAAGTTTATTACCCGCCAAATTAAAGAGACCGTATTCACTAAGTTTTAGCCCCCGCTTTTTCGCGAGCTCACGCAGATGGATATTGTGTAATTTTGAGCCGGTAAAATATTGCAGCGCTGACCCGAATTGGGCCGGTTTCATCAAGCGCAAATCCACTTGTAAGCCGTTATGCAGCAGCACACTGCACTTGGTCTCCCCTTTGGCTAAAACAGAAACCACATCGGGGTAGTTGCAAAATTCATCCGCGACTTGACGTGGCTTATTTGTGGCCGCCAGAATATCGATATCACCAATGGTCTCCCGCCAACGCCTCAAGCTGCCCGCGGTGCTTATCTCTGTTACATCCGAATATTTTTGAAGATAATTAATTATTTTTTCTGCGGCCGGCACCGCTTGGCTAAGCAATAATCTGCCCGACTGCTTTTTATAAAGCTCCAACCCGCGCAAAATATTATCTTCCGTCTTGACACCCATACCGGGTAAATCTTTTACACGATGTTCTTGAAGTGCCTTTTCCAGGTCATCGACGGATTCTACGCCTAGTTCTTCATAAAACAATTTAGCTTTCTTGGGACCTACACCTTGAATATGGATTAGCTCCACCAAAGAACCCGGTAATTTAGTTTTAAGTTCCTCATAATAATCCATTTTGCCCGTATCCAACAGTTGCGCCAACTTCTCAGCAATTCCTTTGCCTACCCCCTGGATAGAAGTCAGCCCCTGCTTATCGCCGCGGATATCATTAATATCACGAGGCAAAGCGCTGATGACATTGGCGGCACGCCGATAGGCCCCGACTCGGAAAGATGACTCACCGATAATCTCCAGCATATCACCGATATTGTTTAATAGCGCGGCTATTTCACTATTGTCCATATTCGTCCCTATAGAGAAACTATTAATTAAACGCCAATATTTTTCAGTTATCTTTATACCAACTTTATTATAAGCGTAAAATTTTAATTACAAAATGAAGAATCACGATTGGTTGCAAATCTCTAATCAGAGCGCGGATGGCAGGAGACTAATAATCGACCCCCATTTGAGAAACTTATTTTTATCTTTAAGTTGATTTTCAAAAAAAATCAATAGGTGTTAAGTATGAACTTTTATAACCTGGATATTTTAGTAATAACTTTAATGAAACTTGAGTTTCAAATATATTACGCCTGATAATGACCTCCGTTATTCTGGGCGCTGGCGAAGAACCCCCCCCCTATGCTTGTCATTCCCGACTCCGATCGGGAATCCACCGGCCAACCTGAAGCTTTTTACCATTGCGCCTTTTCTTTTTTCTACCCTCAACCCTCTACGCTCGCCCCTCCCTTATTCCTGGATTCCCAGCCTGTCTGTGCATATCCTCCACACGCAGACAGGTCAAGCTGAGAATGACAAACGTAGGCGAGCTAAGCATGGCAAAAAAACATCAGCTTTCACGGGCGCAGGCAAGCTCCTGGAAGCCGCCAGGGGAATGTACACGTAGGTACGTGACCCGCATAGACGCCGACAGCTGACAACGCAGACACCCCTCAGAAACCCTCTGGCGGAGAAGGAGGGATTACCAACCCGTCGCTCGCTTAAATCCCGCCGGGCCCCACCCGACAAGCCATCATGGCTGGCAATTCGCTGTCACGATAAAGACGACCCAGCGCCAGCATGATCGACAGGAACAGACCAATAGGAATAAGAACGGTCATATATTGCAGGGCAGTGAGACCGATCACTTCGAACACGGCCCCCCGCGGCAAATTGCCCTTCGCGACCTCGCCGAGGACCCTCGCAAACTGGTTCGTCATCAGGATGAACAACAGCACCACGGTAACCGCCAGCCATGTGGTGGCAACCTCACGAAATATGTAGCGATCGAGTATGCGAAGCATGAAAATCCAGCCGGGCCCTGACGGCAAAGGTATGACGTCCCTGTTATTGGTCAATGCCAGCGTAACTAAATTCAGTCGAATCGGTTAGACTACCGCTTTTATTTTGTGCGCGACAGTGTTTCAGTCTCGCGCCTGCCTCTCGGAAAGACACCTTATTTATGGAATATTTTACGACCACGAGCGCGGCCTCGCGCCGCGCCAGCGGCTGTATCATTATTGGCGTTTACCAGCGCGGTAAGCTGGGTATAGCGGCGACCGATGTCGATACGGCAAGTGGCGGCACGATAACCAGGCTGATCAAGCTCGGTGATATCTCCGCCCGGCCGGGATCCTGCACCGTCCTGACCTCAATAGCCGGTGTGAGGGCGCAACGCATCGCAGTCGTCGGTCTCGGCAAAGTCAGCAAGTTTGGCGTCACTCAGTATCGGCGAGCTATCGCATGTGCTATCGCGGCAATCAAAGACAGCAAGGCAGAGGACGTAGTGAACTACCTGGCACTTGAAAGCGTTGCCGATTCCAGCGCCTACTATCTTGCCAGGTACGCGGTCGAGACCATCGGCAATACCCTTTACTCCTTCACGGAGATGAAAAGCGGGCGCAAAAAATCCGCATCGAAACTCCGCAAAATCGGACAGGCGAGATCGGAAGAGCACACGTCTGAACTCCAGTCACACTGATATATCTCGTATGCCGTCTTCTGCTTGAAAAAAAAAAAATAAACCGAGCAACAGTACCATCACGCCCGCTAACCCCTGACCACCTGAGCACAGCCTCCC
>CAJVYJ010000026.1 GCA_913009475.1 uncultured Actinomycetes bacterium
GGGGACACGGGGTCATGCGGTGTGTGTATGGAGTTGCTGTCAGTAGTTTAGCATTTCTCTCTATTTTTCCTTTTTTTTTTTTTAATGATACGGCGACCACCGAGATCTACACTCTTTCCCTACACGACGCTCTTCCGATCTAAAGTATCTGGGCATGAGTTTCGATATTCACGGCGGGGCCAGGGACCTAATATTTCCACATCATGAAAATGAGATTGCCCAATCCGAGGGAGCAACCGGAGCCAAGCCTTTTGTACACTATTGGCTTCACGGTGGTCTACTCAATATCGACCAAGAGAAGATGTCTAAATCATTGGGTAATTTCACCTTGTTGACTGATGTTTTACAAGCTTGGGGCGCCGATGTAATTAGAATGTTTATGTTGGGGACTCACTACCGCAATCCGCTTGATTTTTCCGATGAGGGCTTAAAAGAGGCCAAGACCAAACTGCAACGAATTAAAATCACTTTGGCTAATGTTGGCTTTGCTCTAGCTGCCGAAGTGTCGGATAATCAGAGTAAGACTGAAGAGTTGCGACAAGTGGTGGAGAGAGCGCATGCTGATTTTATTATCACGATGGATGATGATTTTAACTCAGCGGCGGCGTTGAGTGTCATATTTAATTTGATTAAAGACGTCAATAAATTGATTGAAGATTTAAACGAACTTCCCGAAAAGCGGGTCTTGGGAAAAGCAAAGGATTTAATAGTTGAGCTTAACGGCGTATTGGGTCTGGATTTATCAATTGAAACAAAGGCGGAAGTCAGTGACAGCGACGCGCAAAAATTGGCGGAAAAGTTGGATTTGGATGTAACCGGTCTGTCAGCCGATATGATTTTTGACAATTTGCTTAAACGACGTGAACAGGCGCGAAGTGATAAAGATTGGCAATTGGCCGACAAAATCAGAGATGGGCTTGGACAAATCGGGGTCGAGATCGAGGATACGCCGCGGGGAACGCGCTGGAAAAAAGTAAAATAGGGGCGCGGCGCCGCTACGCGGCTGCAAAAGCATGTGATTCATGAAATTATGATGTGTACGCGCCAGTTCATCTGGCGCATTATAGTTGAGGGTTGGGGGAGAGAGTAGAAAAAACGTGTTCCCACGTCTGTCATTCAGGCTGTGTCACAATTAGATATTTATGAACGATACCACTATATATAGTTATTAATCATTATTTATGATACAGCATATTGTATCATAAAGCTCAACAAATGGATTATGACACAGCCTGATTCTCAGCTTGACTGGGAATCCAGGTAAAGAGGTGCATTGGAAATAAGAGCATGCAAAGCATTAAAAGGCACGGTTGGTCGTTGATTCTCGATCAGGGTTGGGAATGGCAATAGTACAAGGGTAGAGCGTAGAGGGTCGAGGTGAGAGGGTAGAAAAAACGTGTTCCCACGTCTGTCATTCTCAGCTTGACTGGGAATCCAGGTAAAGAGGTGCATTGGAGCCAAGGTCTGTAAAGTACTAAAGAAGCGCGGTTGGCCGTTGATTCTCGATCAGGGTCGGGAATGACAAGCATAACAGACGGGAATTACAAACGGATATGAGTAAAGCAAATGACGCTAATAATTATGATTATGTTTACGGACGCAAACCGGTCTTGGAGGCGCTTAAAGGTCGGCGACAAGTAAAAGAGATTTGGCTGGCCGGTACTGGGGCGCCGATTGTGAAAGAGATCATCAAAGCGTCAAAGCGTCAGAATATTATCATTAAGCAAGCAACAAAATACGAGCTTGATAAATTAACACCGGGAGCCGTGCATCAAGGCATTGTCGCCAAAGTAACGGTTTTTCAATTCTTAGATATGCCTAAATTGATCTCAAGGCTGAATGAGAGAAAAAAATCACTGGTAGTAATTCTGGACGGCATTACGGACCCGCGGAATCTAGGTTCTCTGATGCGTTCCGCTTTATGCTTTGACGTAGACGCGATAATAATCCCTAAGGCTAGAAGTGCTCCCATCACTCCCGCAGTTGCTAAAACGTCGGCCGGTGCCGTGGAACATTTAAATGTAGTCAAGGCGAATCTGGCCCAAGCGGCATCGCTGCTGAAAAACAATGATTTCTGGTTGGTAGGCGCGGATGTCACCGCCGAAGAAGACGTCTGGGATTTTAAGTGGCCGCTTAAGACAGCTCTTGTTTTAGGCAGCGAAGGTAAGGGCCTGTCGGTTTTGGTAAAACAAAAATGCGATTTTTTAATAAATATTCCCATATCGGGACGGTTGGATTCGCTCAATGTGGCCGTGGCCGGCGGAATTCTTCTTAATGAGTATTGCCGATTTACTGAAGCACCGGTATGAAACGGCCTAAATTAATTGTTGACGGGTACAACGTTATTCATCGGCTGGAAAAATATAGGAGACTTCAGAAAAAAGAGGTTGAGTTAGCCGTTAACCAGTTGATTAATGACCTCAGCCGCTTGCGCGCGTCTACAGATTGTCGGGTTACCGTGGTTTTTGACGGCAAGGGTGAATCCGTAGAGATGAAAGCGGGAGTCGAGGTCATATACTCAGCTAAAGGTAAGACGGCGGATACCGTAATCGAGCGCCTGAGCCGGTCGGAGAAGGGCCGGTTAATGGTGGTTACCGCCGATTATCAGCAACAGAAAGTCGTATTCCGCAAGGATGTCAGCCGCATTACCCCGCATGAGTTGAGTATGTTGATTGAGGAAGCTGATGAAGAAATTCGCAGTGACCGCCCTGTTTCCGATAGAACATTTCTGGAAGATCGCCTGCCTCGTGATATTAGAGATAAGCTTGACCGATGGCGCAAGGAATAAATAAAAAGGGGTCAGATCTTCAATCTTGACATTAGCGTGATAGGAAGTTGCTAATGTCAAGATTGAAGATCTGACCCCTTTTGGCTCCTTTATTTTTTCTTCAAAGGGGAATAAATATAAATATGGACGACAATTATAAGGAGGAGATAATGGCGGCCAATAAGAAAGTATTAGACTATCTAAACAGTAATGATATCGAATATGAAGTAGTTGAGCATCCGCGGGTATTTACCAGTATCGAAGAAGCGAAAGCTCTTGGGATAGATGCCGACGAGATAGCTAAATGTCTGGTTATTAATATGCGCGGCGAATATGTTTTAGTGGTTGTGCCTGGTGACAGGCGGGTGAGTAATACCAAGCTGCGGGCGGCGTTAGGCAATAAACGCGCGCGTTTAGCGACTGAGGCGGAGATGAAGATGGACTTTCCTGATTGGGAATTAGGCGCGATACCGCCGCTGGGCGATCTATTCGGTTTGCCTATCTATCTTGACATTGACCTTATAGACCATGAAACTCTGCTATTTAGCGCCGGCACTCATACGGATTCAATCAAGATAGATTCAGCGGATTTAATTAATCTAATCAGGCCTGATATCACTGAGCTTTGTGAAGATCAGGAGAGATGGGCGGCTTGAGGGCTTAAAGAGAAGCCCGACGGGTAATAGTTCTTGGTTGAATATTGGTTTATGATAGAATGCTTCCATGCCTATAAAAACTGAAGCAGTTGAAAAATATGAAGTTGTTATCGGCCTGGAAATTCATGTCGAATTATTAACAAAGAGCAAAATGTTCTGCGGCTGCCGCGTATCATTCGGGGCCGAGCCTAATACAAATGTTTGTCCGGTCTGCCTGGGTATGCCCGGTT
The DNA here is from genome assembly GCA_913009475.1 of uncultured Actinomycetes bacterium. Taxonomy (GTDB): domain Bacteria; phylum Actinomycetota; class Aquicultoria; order CAJVYJ01; family CAJVYJ01; genus CAJVYJ01. The sequence goes on from CAJVYJ010000026.1 coordinate 3,654, forward strand.
CTTTGCCCGTAGTCAATAAAAGGGCGGTTGAATATACCATTAAAGCCGGGCTGGCTCTTAATTCAAAAATAGCTTTGCACAATCAATTTCACCGTAAAAATTATTTCTATCCTGATATGCCCAAAGATTATCAGATATCACAATACGACAAACCGCTTTGTATCGGTGGTTATCTGGATGTTAATGTCTCGGGTGATACGCGCCGTATCGGTATTACCAGGGTGCACCTGGAGGAAGATACCGGAAAGATGATCCATCAGAGTGAGACAGGCAGAATAGCCGGCGCTGATTATTCGCTGGTTGATTTTAATCGGGCCGGAACGCCGCTGATGGAGATTGTCAGTGAACCGGATATTCGTACCCCGGAAGAGGCTCGGGCTTTTATGCAGAAATTGCGTCGTCTCATCGTCTCTATCGGTGTTTCGGACTGTAATATGGAAGAGGGCTCGATGCGTTGTGATGCTAATATCTCGCTGAGGCCTCGAGGAGAGGCGACGTTTGGCGTGAAGTCGGAGATAAAAAATATGAACTCTTTTAGAGCGTTGCAACGAGCGCTGGAGTATGAGATCGAACGGCAAAAAAATCTTATTCTAGCCGGGGAAAAAGTTTTGCAGGAAACTCGCCATTGGAACGCGGCTAAAAACACTACCACCAGTATGAGGAGTAAGGAAGAGGCACACGATTATCGATATTTTCCCGATCCGGACCTAGTTCCCATGGATCTTGATGAAGCTTGGGTTAATAATATCCGCGCCGGTTTGCCGGAATTGCCGGCGGCCAGAAAAGAACGATTTATCAGAGATTTTGGGCTTTCGACTTATGATGCCGATTTTATGGCATCATCAACAGCCATGGGGGATTTTTTTGAGGCATCAGTCAAGTTACTGGCTGAACCTAAGACCGTCGGTAATTGGATGATGGGTGAGTTGTCAGCGCACTTGAACGCCGCGGCGACTGATATTGAACAATCACCGGTGTCGCCTAAACAGTTAACTGATTTGATTAAACTGATAAACGAGGGTCGTATCAGCGGTAAGATGGCCAAGGAGGTTTTTGAGGAGATGTTTGTCGGCGGCAAAGACCCACAGGCGTTAATCGAGGAAAAAGGGTTGGCGCAAATCTCGGATGAGTCGGCGATAGCTGGCTTTGTGGATAAAGCAATAGAGGCCAACCCGATGGTTGTGGCGGAATATAAGGCTGGTAAAAAACAAGCTATCGGGTTCTTGGTCGGACAAATAATGAAAGCCTCGCGCGGCCAGGCTAATCCTAAGCTGGTTAATGAAATTTTGCAAAAAAAACTACAATAGCATTGCCATTAATAAGCTTTTTAGCTAGTATAGTAATTAGTTGTGTGTCACCTCAGTTGTCAACCGTTTAACAATATAGAAATAGCAGGTGTCTTAAAGACGCGAAAAACTTAGCGTTTGGCATGAAGTGAAAGCTGGTAGGAGGAAATGTGTCTAATAACGATCTAAAAGATATACCTAATAATGGCCTGAAGGATTTCGATATTAAAGAGGTATTACCGAAAATTCATAAAGTCATGATCGATGATACTACGTTAAGAGACGGCGAACAAACGGCCGGCGTGGTCTTTGCCAATGAAGAAAAGATACGTATAGCCAAACTACTTGACGCAGTTGGGGTCCGGCAGATCGAAGCCGGTGTGCCGGCTATGGGTGGCGACGAGAAAGCTACTATAAAGAAGATTGCCGGTCTTGGCCTTAACGCCAGCGTTTTAGGTTGGAACAGAGCGGTATTAAAAGATATCCAACATTCGATCGATTGTGGTGTTGACGCGGTCGCTATCTCAGTAGCCGTCTCTGATATCCATATTAAGAATAAATTAAAGAAAGATAGGCAATGGGTGCTGGACAGCATTAGTAAAGCAGTGGATTTCGCGAAAAAAAATAATCTTTATGTTTCCGTAAACGCTGAAGACGCCTCTCGGGCTGAGCTTGATTTTTTAATTGAATTTGGGCTTAACGCCAAAGAAGCTGGCGCGGACCGCCTTAGGTTTTGTGATACTATCGGGCTGTTGGACCCGTTTCAAACGCATAGGATAGTGTCAAACTTGATTAAAGAAACTGGCATTGATATCGAAATGCATACTCATAATGATTTCGGTATGGCCACAGCGAATGCCTTAGCGGGTGTTAAAGCTGGTGCCACCTGGGTTAATACTACGGTAAACGGCTTAGGTGAGCGCGCTGGTAACGCGGCCTTGGAAGAAGTGGTTATGGCCACCAAGTATATCGGTAAAGTTGATTTAGGTTTTAAAACGGAGATGTTCCGTGAATTGTCCGAATATGTGGCCTTGGCATCAGCTCGCAGCGTACCTATCTGGAAAGCGATAGTCGGCACCAATGTATTTGCCCATGAATCCGGCATTCACGCCGACGGTATTATTAAAGACCCGAAAACCTATGAAGCCTTCTCACCCGAGGAAGTAGGGCTGACTCGCCAATTAGTCATCGGCAAGCATTCCGGCGGTAATTCCATCAGAAGTAAATTTCATGAATATGGTATTGAGGTGACCTCGGAAGAAGCTCAGGAAATATTGACGGAAGTAAGAAAAACCGCGGTAGAGTTAAAGAGGGCTCTCTTTGATAAAGAATTGGTTTATATTTATAAAGATTATAAATCCAGGCATAAGAGGCATCTTAACTGATGGGGAAGACGATAGCTGAAAAGATATTGTCGGCTAAAAGTGGTCAAGACGCCAAAGCCGGTGATATTGTCATTGTTGATGTTGATGTTATAGCACTTCAGGATGGTACCGGTCCTCTTGCCATCGATCAATTCGCAGTCTTGGGCGCGACCGAAGTCGCCAAACCGAAACAGACCTACCTATTTATCGAACACGCCGCTCCCAGCCCGCGCCGGGAGCTTTCTAACGCTCATCTGTTAATGCGGGCTTTCGCGCGGAAAACAGGAGTCAATCTTTCCGATGTCAATGGTGGAGTCATCCATCAGCGTTTGGTGGAAAGCGCCGTAAAACCGGGTGATGTAGTCGTGGGGGCGGATTCCCATACTTGTATGTCAGGCGGTCTTGGGGCTTTCGCGACCGGCATGGGCTCAACTGATGTCGCTATTGCTATGGCGGCGGGTAAGACGTGGATGCGTGTGCCTGAGACCTTTAAAATAGAGATTACCGGCCGGTTTCCGGCGGGAGTTTATCCAAAAGATTTAATGCTGAGTATAATTGGAAAAATAGGGGCTGACGGTGCTACCTATAAAGCTTTGGAATTCACCGGTGATACCATTGAAAATATGCCTCTGACCGACCGGCTGACTTTATCAAATATGGCGGTGGAGTCGGGCGCTAAAGCCGGCATAATAGCCGCGGATAAAATAACTGCCGAATATTTGCGGGAACAAGGGCGACCGGATGATTACATCCCGCTGACTGCCGATAATGATGCCGGCTATGAAAAGATAATCAAGATAGACGTCGGCAAACTGGAGCCGGTTATAGCCGCTCCGCATACGGTTGACAACACCAAGAGTATAGCCGAGGCGGCAGGCATAGAAATAAATCAAGTTTATATCGGCAGTTGCACCAACGGCCGCTTGGCGGACCTTAAGGTGGCCGCGGGAGTATTAAAAGGGAAAAAAATAGCGAGCAGTGTCCGTTTAATAATTACACCGGCGTCACGCTCGGTTTACTTGGCGGCTTTAAATGCCGGTATAATCGGCGATTTAGTGGAGGCCGGAGCGATGATAACCGGCCCGGGTTGCGGAGCGTGCGTTGGTGTGCACGGCGGTATATTAGGTGACGGCGAAGCTTGTTTGGCCACCACCAACAGAAATTTTCAGGGCCGGATGGGGAATCCCAAGGGGTTTATCTATTTAGGCTCACCGGCGACCGCGGCGGCTACCGCTCTCAACGGGAAAATTACGGACCCCAGAGAATATATTGATAAATAAGTTAAAAAAAGGTTGGATTTGAACTATGAAAAAATTTAAAGGCAGAGCCTGGAAATTCGGCGATGATATATCGACTGACCATATCGCTCCCGGGCGTTTGTTTCATTTACGGACTAATCTGCCGGAGTTGGCCAAACATGTTTTAGAAGACGCTGACCCCGATTTCGCCAAAAAGATGTCGGTTGGTGATATTGTCGTGGGCGGGCGTAATTTTGGCCTCGGTTCCAGCCGGGAACACGCACCGCAAATTATCAAAATAGCCGGCGTCAGCGCGATTTTAGCAAAGTCTTTTGCACGCATCTTTTATCGTAATTCCATCAATTTGGGCTTGCCGGTTCTTATTTGCGATACGGACAAAATCGATGATGGGGATGAGCTGGAGATCGATATGAACGCGGGCGAAATCAACGACCTGACCAAGGAGATTAAGATAACTTTTCAGCCCCTACCGCCGGCTATGCTTACGATTCTCTCGGACGGCGGTATCATCAACCATTTCAAAAAAAATAAAGGGTTTAAGCTGACGTAACCGTTTCTTCGGTAGCATAAGATGTGTAAGGATGGAGTTTATCTCCCCTCATTAATTTGAGGTTAAAGAAGATTATTATAAAAGGAGATTAGATGTCATATGATGTAACCGTAATCCCCGGTGACGGTATTGGGCCTGAGATAGTTGATGCCATGCGTCTTGTAGTTGACGCTGTTGCCGATATTAACTGGGAAAAACAGGACGCCGGGATGAATGTAATGGAGGCGGAGGGCACACCTTTACCTGAGCGAGTCCTGGAGTCTATCAGGCGCAATAAAGTCGCTATTAAAGGCCCTATCACCACCCCGGTCGGTAAAGGGTTTCGCAGCATTAATGTAGCTATGCGTAAGCAGCTTGACTTGTACGCTTGCTTACGTCCGTCTTACTCGTTAAAGGGTGTTAAATCGCGCTATACCGATATTGATCTGGTCATGGTACGCGAAAATACTGAAGACCTCTATGCCGGTATCGAAAGAATGGTGGATGATGATACGGCTGAATCAATTAAGCTGATAACTCGCTCCGCTTCCGAGCGGATTGCTCGCTTCGCTTTTGAATACGCCCGCCGTGAAGGGCGCCGGCTCGTAACAGCAGTACATAAGGCTAATATTATGAAATACAGTGATGGTTTATTTCTCGAATCCTGCCGGCATGTGGCTGAGTCTTATTCCGATATAAAATTCGAGGATAGGATTGTGGATAACATGTGTATGCAATTGGTACAACATCCCAATAAATATGATGTGATATTAACGGAAAATCTATATGGTGATATCTTATCGGATCTTTGCGCCGGTTTGATTGGTGGGCTTGGTATTGCTCCGGGTGCCAATATAGGTGATGAGATAGCGATTTTCGAACCGACCCACGGCAGCGCGCCTAGCTATGCCGGTAAAGATAAAGTAAATCCTACCGCTATAATATTATCGAGTGTGATGATGCTTAAGCACTTGGGTGAGGAGGAAGCCGCGGAAAAACTGCTAAAATCAACCGCGGCCGTAATCGAACAAAGCAAGCATGTGACCTATGATTTAGGCGGCAGTGCCGGGACGGCTGAGATGGCAGCAGCAATAGTTGCTGAAATACAAAAATAAGATGTTTTAGACCTCTTACTTATGGTTAAAAGAAATTAAGCGTAGTTACTTGTTCTTTTAGCCAAAGGTAGAAGGTAGGTCTTGAAAAAAACAGCCCGGAATATAATAGTTTTTGGAAACATTACCAACAATCAAGCTACTCGATTAGCACGCAGCTCTCGAGCGATAATAATAGTCATGTCGGCAATGTTCATTTTATTAAGATCGTTGTTATCCTTTAATCTGCCGTTGGTAATATATATTCCTCTGGCTTTATGGTTTTTATCGACTTACGCTCTAACATTTACGCTCGGGAAACCCGCCATAGGGAGATACTATTTCGCTGTAATTATTGTCGAGCTTTTAGCCCTCTTGTCTATCTCATACCTGGCTCCGGGTATTAGTTGGGTGTCGCCGATAATATTCGCTTTAACCATCATTCATCTCAATTTAATATTAAAAGAGCGCCGGGCTGTTTATGCTGTTCTTTTATTTAGTTTAGCTTTTACTTTGTTGTTAATAGTTCAAGATCTCACTTCGATTACAAGTTCCGCCGCCAATAATCTTTTACGCGTTGGCAGCTTAAACCTGACGTTGGTCAATATAGTTGTCATCATCTTTTTTTTAGGCTTATCCTGGTCGGCGAGTCGTGAGTTTATGGCGAAACTCAGTGATGGGGAGATCAGACTTCGCGAATTAACCAAAGACAGGGACGGGCTCAAACTTCGCTTGTCCGATTCCGAGCGCCAAATCACCAAATGGAGAGAGGACCTGGACAAAGTAGTTAAGAGGAAAACGCAAGAGGTGGCCGAACACAATCATGAACTGGAAATACTAAACGCCATTGCCATCAGTCTGGGTAAATCTTTATATCTCGACTCCATCCTTAGCGACACCATGAACCAGATAATAAAAATATTTCCGATATCTCACTGCGAAATATCTGTTCTGTATAATCCTGAATCAAATCTGACCTATATCGTTAGAAACAGCGCTGTCGTAAAGCGCATCCAGGGCCCTAAGGCAAATCGTCTTAGTCGGAAATATGTCAGCCAAATAGTTAAATCAAAAAAAATTGCCGTAGTCGATCTTGGTTATTCTAAACCCCAGATAAAATATCTTGGCAACAACATAAGACGTACCAACGATTTAGTGATATTTCCCATTAAGTCAAAGAGCCAAGTAGTGGGCACCATCAGTGTTATCAGCGCCAAGAATCATTATTTGAATAGCGGTGATATAAAGATGATGACTTCCATTACTAATATTATCGGGCAGGCCATCGAGAACAGCAAACTTTATAGGCGAATAAAGAAACTTTCGGATACGGACGGGGTTACCGGGCTCTTTAATCATCGCTATATAATCAGGCGCTTGGAGTCGGAGTTTAAACGGGCGGTTCGCTATCACCATCCATTCGCGTTAATGATGATAGACGTTGATAAGCTAAAGAACGTTAATGACAAATACGGGCATTTATTTGGGGACCAGGCTTTGCGGCGCATATCGCTGGCGTTAATATCCGCTTGCCGCTCAACTGATATTGTCGGACGCTATGGGGGAGACGAATTTATTGTTATCATGCCTGAGGCGGGCAGTTACCATGGCGTGATGCTGGCGGAGCGCATTTTAAAACAGGTGTCACAATTAGAGCTAAAAAGTGATAATAAGTTCATTAAAGGATATAAACTTAATGTTAGCATCGGCTTGACCTCCTATAGCGGAGAGGAAAATAAGAACTTGATCGACCTTCTTAATGAAGCTGATACCAATTTGTATGCCGCTAAGATTGCCGGCGGAGGCAGATATATTATAGATAAGATGAGCGCAAACAGGAGCATAGCCAATAGTCAAGGTTTTCCGCTGGGTGCTTAGGGGTTTCTTTTACGGCCAAGTTGGCGGCGCTGATATTATACCCTCCTGTCGCTTGTCGTCTCAGGTCGGAGGCGGTTTAGTCTTATTATTTTTTACATTAACGGTCAAACCGGTATTATTCTCTTGGTTTACTCTTAATTTTCCAGCCTTGACCTTAACGGTGACGGTATTCTCAGCGCTTACCGGTTTAACGAAAAAAATAAGAGAGAAACTTATGGCAGTCAAAAAGAAGACGCTCATAGTTTTTTTAAGGTTATGATTCTCATATTTAACCTATAAACATAACTTGCTTATTGAGTAGATACCCGGTTCTACTATTTTTAAATATATTAATCATTTATAATAAGAAGGTTATCATAAAGAACGGTTTCGTTTTGTGGGAAAATGTGCTATAAGTTATTGGATAAATAGCAATTGAGGAGAAAATAATGAAGACGAAGTTTCTGGCTCTTGTTATGGTAATTGCGACGTTGGTTTTGTTGACAGGTTGTTTAAGCACGACTGAGAGGACAATCAAGGATAAAGCCGGTAATAAAGTGACTATCGACCAGAATAATGGAAAATTAAAGCTAAAAGATAAAACGGGAGAGCGCTCAGCGGAGTTTGGTGATAACGTGAAGTTGCCAAAGGATTTTCCTAAAGATATACCGATATACAAAGGCGCTAAGGTTCAAACCTCCATATCGACTAAGAACGATAAGGGCACGACGAAAATAGTATCATTTGAAGTTGAAGCTTCGCAGAAAAAAGTAAGTGACTTCTATCAGAAAGCACTGAATAAATCCGGATACCGCATCAGCGGCACCTTCTCGTCGAATAAATTGACTACTTTTTCAGCCGATAGGGATAACGCTAAAGTTGTTATGAGTATTGCTCAAAATAAAAATAAAAGCATTGTTTCAATCAATGTCACTGAAAAATAAGTGTTAATTGGGGGCGCCGGATACCTTGAAACGGTTCCGGCACGGGACAGATGTTAAGGAGAAAATAGTGAAAAGAAGATTATTAGCTTTATCGTTGATAGTGGCCGCGTTGTTTTTATTGTCCGGCTGTTTAAGTACGACCGAGAGGACGGTTAAAGATAAAGCCGGTAATAAAGCGACTATCGATAAGAAGAACGTAAAAGTAAAGATAAAAGATAAAAACGGAGAGACATCAGCTGAACTCGGCGGTAGCGGTAAACTGCCAAAGGGCTTTCCTAGGGATGTTCCAATTTATAAGGGCGCTAAAATCAAAACCTCTATATCCACTAAGAATGAGCAAGGCAATGGGCAGATGGTAACTATTGAAGCTAACTCTACATTGAAAAAAGTCGGCGATTTTTATATGAAAGAGTTGAGTAGCAGCGGATATAAAAGTACCGGTAAGTTTTCACAGGATAACTTGTTGACGATAATATATGAAAAAGACAACGTTTCGGTTACTGTCATTATTACACAATTAAAAGATAAAACCTCAGCGAACATAAATGTTCTTGAAAAATAAGTAGTTGTTAGGGCAGCATCCAATCTCGATATAGTATCATCAGAGATAAGTTTGGACGGAAGCGGTTTAAAATAAAGAACTCGTCCAAAAGCGTGAGACGCAAGGCAGACGAACGCTGAGGCGAGAGAGCGTAGTTTTGTTACGTGACCAAGACGAAGCGGAGGCTATCCGGGGACCCCAAAAAGTATTATTTTACTTTATGGGGTGGAGCATCGCAGATTAGGTTTTTGGTCGCGTTCTTGGGGCCCATAGCTCAGATGGCCAGAGCAGCGGACTCATAATCCGTTGGTCGTAGGTTCGACCCCTACTGGGCCCACCATCGTTAAGCAGGGGAAATAAGGTTTTTTACTTTAACTAACTAAAGTGTCCGCTTGGCTTCTGCTAAGGTATCGCTTAGATGTGTTAAAGTATTACTGCCCTAGTAGATAATAACGACCTGTTAAGGGTAGTTGTTTTAATAAAGTAATATGCTTAATCAAATGTTAGCGGTTGGCTAAAATTTCCTTAGCATTGTTTGCTTGCGTAATGATAAAAGTCCTGCTTAGGCCTTTGGTAGTTTAGTTGTATTAATATTAAACGCCGCTTGTATTCTCCGGCCCGCGTCAATTGCTTTACCGGGCAATAAATGGGAGTAGGTGTTTAACGTCATTGTTAAGCTGCTATGGCCAAGTTGACCTTGGATAAACTTTAAATCCTCACCGGAAGCCACGAGAGTGCTCGCATAGGTGTGACGTAATGAATGAAACTTTACCCGCGGTAATCCAGCGCGTTTCAGTAAGGGCAGGAATTCCCGATTATAGAAATTACTCCAATCCAATGGGCCGCCGTTGGACTTGGTAAAGATTAGATCGCTTTCTTTACCGGCTTTTACTCTTGCCAGTTCGTCAACCAATAATGGGGGAATAACTATTTGCCTATATGAACCCCGACTTTTAGGAGTTGATATTTTACCCCGAACATAATTCCTTGTAATGCTAATAACACCGGCCACGAGGTCTATATCTTGCCAACGCAACGCCATCAACTCACCGGCACGACAACCGGTTAGAAGGGCGGTAATGATGAGCAGACGCGTTTGCCCTTGGGCGGCGGCAAGTAGTGTGTCCACTTGATCAGCCGATAGTATTTTAACCTCTTTATGTTCTACACGTGGCTTTTTAATAAAGTCGGTAGGGTTTTTATAACAGTAACCCCATATCATAGCTTTTTTAAATATCATCCGGGCTACCGTGAGATGATAACCCACAGTCCGGTTGGAAATATGACCAATTTTAGTAGCTAAATAGTTTTCAACTTGAAGAGTTGTTATATTCCTTACGTTGCTGCTTTTAAAACGCTCTACAAGCTGCTTGGAGATGTTTTGATAGAAGTCTAGGGTACTTGGCTTTACTTGGGCTTTAAGGCTCTCCAGCCAATTATCCACTAACTCATTAAACCCGATGTTTTTATCTTGATATGTTCCCTCATAAACACTACCGACAATATCCGCTAAAGCTCTTTCGGCCTGTTTCAGAGTCGCTCCGGGAAGTGTTTTCCACTTCTGTTTTCCATCCACGTAAAAAACTATCGCATAATTACCACTTGCCCGCTTGATGATACTACCTCTTGCCATTTTAACCGCCTTCCTTCCTGATTGATTATAACTAGCCTAAGAACGCCCATTTCTTTATCTCTCTATCTAAGCCGCCTTCACGGTTAAGTCTTTCCCAACGTTTTTGGTGTGGCGTGCAGCAAAACTTTCGCTTGGTATGTAGGTTTTGGCAGCCGGGAAGTTGGCATTTTTTTACTTCCTTGCCGCGAATTACAAAACGGTATAACTGAAGAGCGATAGCACCGGCTAAGGTATAATGGCTTAATGTAAGGGCCGTAGGTTCTACCCTGACAATATAAACGCCGGTTTCATTAAGTAAGTAGGTTAACTTGTTATAGAATCGTTCGCGCTCCGGCGGTGTAAGCTTTTTGTAATTCCTTGCCTTATCAAAGGCGGATTTTATACTTTCCTGAAATAAGTTAATTAAATAAAATGGTTCGGCGTTATCTGGATATGGCCAAGGGGAATCACTGTTAAAGTGTCGCAGTCCTAACAAGCCGTATTCATTAACAAAATCAAGATAGGCTTCATAAGTATATGGTAGTTCAGCAAAGCGAATAAATAAATCTCTATCCGGCGTTAGTTCGGTCGATGTCCAAAGGCCGGTTTTACTCTTTTTAGGTTCAACTATGTAATCAGTACCATCCTGGTCGGTTTGCACTTTATAAGGCTGATAGGAATTTAAAGGATTGAATGAAATCTTAACGGCGCCCTTATAGCTAGCGGTTTGGGTTGGTCTAGCTGCTTGTGATAGCTGCTTGTTTTCGCTCTCTAGCTGCTTAATATGTTTAACCACTTTTTGATAAGACTTTTTAGAATGAATAGCGCAAAATTTAGCGTTTCCACGGTCGCGCGCTATTGGAGTTAGGCAATATGGAAATTCACAAGTTTTTTTATCCACTTTATACCTTTATATAAATGTAGCTATGAAGTTCTTTATTACATTTTGTAAACCAGCAGTTCAAAGCCATTAATTTCTTTAATGTAGTTATTTGTTATTCCTACCTTACAACTACATTATAACCTATACTTAATAAAAAGCAAGTTTATTTATTACCAAGTGAA
>CAJVYJ010000027.1 GCA_913009475.1 uncultured Actinomycetes bacterium
AAGACCAAAAAGAGAATTTAAAAAAGTTTTCCGGACAATTAAAGTGGATGAGTTTGGATGAATTAAAAGCAGCTCCGGTTGGCGGCATTATCATTTTGAATGAGGTAATTGACGCTTTTGCTGTTCATCGGGTGGTAATGCGCGAAGGGAAGTTGTGTGAGATCTATCTGGATTATCAAGATGAATTCAGGGAAATCGAAGGTCCGCCGTCAACTCCGAAATTATCACGCTATCTTGAAAGATACGGTATGTCTTTCAGCGAAGGTCAACAAGGTGAGATAAACTTAGCTGCGCTGGATTGGCTGGAGAGTGTCGCGCTTTTTTTGCGAAGCGGATACATAGTTACTATCGATTATGGAGCTGTAGCTGAAAAACTTTATTCCGTCCGCCGCTTTAACGGTACTTTAATCGGTTATTACCGGCATCAACTGGTTAGCGATCCTTATCAACATATAGGCGAGCAAGATATAACCGCGCACGTAAATTTTACTTCTCTTGTCAACAAGGGCGAGGAGTTGGGATTCAAGACATTGTCGCTGCAATCTCAGGCTAAATATTTAATATCGCGGGGAATCCTAGATGATTTAGATAAAATAAACCGTTCCAATATACCGAGGACGGAAAAATTTAAAGCTGCCTTAGCGGTCAAGAGGCTGATAATGCCCAACGGTATGGGTGAGCGTTTTCAGGTCTTGATTCAACGAAAAGGCACTCATTTTGCTTGACAACTTTCATAAGCATATAATTGAAACTGTATAGGATCCAACGGGAGTTGTAATGCAGATTAAAAAGGGAGATCGCGGCAAAGAGGTGGTTGATGTACAGCGTCGCCTCTCTATCATCGGTTTCGGTCTCGGCTCTATTGCTGTCGACGGAGCCTATGAGGTGAATACCGAGGCGGCGGTCAGAAAATTTCAAATTCAACACGAGTTGCCTGAGACCGGCGTGATTAATAGCAAAACTTGGCGAGCCTTGGTTGACGCTACCTATAAATTAGGTGATAGGGCTCTTTATTTGCGCTACCCTTTCCTACACGGCAATGATGTATTTCAATTACAGCGGTGGCTGGTCGCCTTAGGTTTCCACGATGGTGAGATCGATGGCATTTTTGGACCGGTAACTGAGTGTTCCGTGCGGGAGTGCCAGCTGAACTTCGCGCTGTCAACGGATGGAATTGTCGGTTCAGCGACTATAGCCGCTCTGTTTACATTGCGTAAAATGTTGGAAAGTGAAAAAAATGTCCCGATAATGAAGCCTTCATCGGCTTCATTTGTATCCAGTATCCAAGGTAAAAAAATAGCTGTTGGTTGCGACAGCTTAAAGCAAGAAGATCTATGGCAAGAGATTGAAGAGAACGATTATCTATATATTGATTTAGCTTACAGATTTTCCAATCTTTTGGAACTATTAGGAGCGGATATTAAGATATTTAATGATATAAGTGAAATTAAAGCTGAGTATGAAGTGGTAATTTCATTTAAAAAGCATACTAAAAATATAGATGATGTAATGGTTATTAATCACGCTGATAACGATAAGAGCATTATAATAGCGTCTTGTATAGCTAATGAGCTGGACGTCTCACTAAGAGGCAGGCTGGGAAAAGTCGAGACTGATTTGGCGGCGCATACCTATCAGGACCGGCCGCAGGTCGAGATAGTGGTTAATCACTCGAGCGGGTTGGATAAAAAGGATGAATTGGAAAAAGATGTTTTTAAACAAAAAGTGGTTAGCGCTATATTTGACGGTATCAAAAAATACTTTGCCGGCGTTCCCGCTTTATAAGCTTAGATGCGTTAAGCTTATGGTCGCTATTGCCGAATCTTATGTTTAAGAATTGTAATTTTTAAACAAAAAAAGGATCATATGGGTTTTAGCGAGCTTCTGCTGGAAATGACAGAAATAAACGCCTCCGATCTTCACCTCAAGGTTGGGCGACCTCCTTGTTTTCGTAAAGACGGCCGGCTAAAATTTAGCAATTTTCCCACGTTGACTGGGAATGATACCCTATCTTTGGCTAAACAGATAATACCTGAACGGCTCAGAGCGAATTTTGACAATAACATGGAGATAGATTTCGCGTTTAATTTTAAGGACATTGGCCGATTCCGAGTAAACATCTATCGCCAACGAGGTTTTGTCGGTATGAGCTTACGTGCGGTTAAGATGCATATAACCAATATATCGGATCTGAATTTACCAAATATTATAAATAAGTTGTCGGAAGAAAGCCGTGGGCTGGTCCTGGTCACCGGTACTACGGGTAGCGGTAAGTCAACTACTCTGGCGGCGATGATCGACCACATAAATCATACCGGTGGTAATCATGTTATTACTATCGAAGATCCAATCGAGTTTGTACATACTGATGATAAGTGCCTAATCGACCAGCGTGAAATCGGGATTGATACCGCCTCTTACGAGGAAGCCCTGAGAAATGTAGTGCGCCAAGACCCGGACATAGTATTAATCGGTGAGATGCGTGACTTGGCGACGGTAAGAGCGGCTTTAACAGCGGCGGAGTTGGGAAATCTAGTCTTCTCTACCTTGCACACAATCGACGCCGCCGAAACGATAAATCGTATAATCGATTTTTTCCCGCCACATCAACAAAACCAGGTCAGGCTGATGTTGGCCTCGACCTTAAAAGGCATAGTTTCGCAACGTTTGTTACCGAAGCTGGGAGAGGGCTTAGTTCCCGCCGTTGAGGTCTTGGTAGCCACGGCCACCATTAGAGAGCTTATAACTGAAAATAAGATTTCCCATATAAAAGAAGCTATTGAACAAGGGTCTTACTACGGCATGCAATCGTTTGAACAAAGCCTGGTCGATTTATATCAAAACGGTCATGTGACTTTAGATGATGCCGTAGCGATGGCTCACAACGCTCATGACTTTAAATTGAAACTTCGCCAGCTTGGCATAGAAGTTTCTTCCTTGACTCAGCCCATGTCATCGTTCGAGAAAGATATAGTTACCAATAGGTAAACTATTTTAATTATCGCTAACTTCTTGGCGCTGATTGCCGAATAATATTATAAGGAAAAAAGGAGAATTTCAGGGCGGTACGATTGGAAACGTATCTTTAACGACTGCGCTCCAGAAAAGGAATAGAGAAAATTCATTGATATCATCCGAGACAGCAAACGGCATAACCCAGACGCCGGCGCCAATAGAAGGTTATCTCGCCACGCTTTTAGCTGAGTTAAAAAATAGAAATGGCTCTGATTTGCATTTAAAGGTGGGGCAGCCGCCGATTTTTCGTGTCTTCGGGCTATTAATCAGGTCTGATTTTCCGCCTCTTACCTCTGACCAAATCAAAGCCATGATATCGAAAATCATTAGCGATGAACAAAAAAATTGTTTATTAAAATATCGTGAGCTCGACACTTCCTATTCATTGTCCGGCGTAGCGCGGTTTCGCGTTAATATATTTTTTCAACACAGTAAACTGGGAGCGGTACTCCGCATAATTCCTTTTGATGTCCAGTCATTAGAGGAGTTGGGTTTGCCGGATGTTTGCAGCTCCTTCTGCAATTTAAATCGCGGCTTGGTCCTGGTAACCGGACCGACTGGAAATGGCAAGTCAACTACGTTGGCGGCGATGATCGATTATATTAATGCTCATAAAAAAAGCCATATTATAACGATTGAGGACCCGATAGAATTCTTGCATGCCGATAAGGTCAGCGCCATTGATCAGCGTGAGCTTGGCACTGATACGCACTCTTTCTCAGAAGCTTTAAAACATGTAATGCGGCAAAACCCCGATGTTATATTAGTGGGTGAGTTGAGGGACCTGGAGACGATATCACTGGCGATGACAGCAGCCGAAACCGGCTATCTGGTCTTCGCGACCCTACACACCACGGATGCCGCGCAGACAATAGATAGAATAGTCGATGTTTTTCCGGCTGAACAGCAGCCGCAAATTAAGATGCAATTGGCGAACTCACTACGCGGGGTCATATCACAGACACTGGTGCCGAAGATAGGCGGCGGTCGAGTTGCCGCGTTTGAAATTTTGGTTTGCAATTCAGGGATACGAAATTTAATTAGAGAAGGAAAAACGCATCAAATTTACAATCTTATTCAAACAGGCGCTAAGATGGGCATGAAGCTGCTGGATAATAGCCTTAAAAATTAGTTGATGAAGGGATAGTGGCCTTTGAGGATGCCATTGCCAAGTCCTCAAACCCACTTGATTTCGCAAGTGTGGCAAAACCGCGGAACATAGGATGAGTCGATGAATATAAATGATTTTTTAAAAATCGCCAAAGCTCGGCAAGCGTCTGATCTTTTATTTAAGGTCAGCGCTGCTCCTTTAATTAGGATCAACGGTAATCTAGTATCTCTTGACTACCCAAAATTAACACCGGAGCAGACAGTTGATTTAGCCATGAATATAACCACAAAAAGCGAGTGGGCAAAATTTGAAAAAGAGTTAGAGTTGGATATGGCTTACAACGCGCCCGGTATTTCTCGTTTTAGAGTCAACATATTTAAGCAAAGAGGAAGCGTTGGATTAGTTTTCCGGCTTATACCCGATAAAATTCCCACCGTTGATGAAATCGATTTGCCTGAGACAGCGAGGTCGCTGGTTACGCGCCCTCGCGGCATGCTGCTGGTAACCGGACCGGCCGGCTCCGGCAAATCAACGACTCAAGCAGCGCTGATAGACAAAGTTAATCGGGAAAAAAGCGCTCACATAATGACAATCGAAGATCCGATTGAATTTCTTCACACTGATAAGAAAGGAATCATCAACCAACGGCAAATAGGGCGCGATACATTATCATTCGCTATCGGCTTGAAGTATGTTTTAAGGCAAGACCCTGATCTGATATTGATTGGTGAGATGCGTGATTTGGAGACAATTTCACTAGCAGTAACCATAGCGGAGACCGGGCATCTATTGTTGGGAACTCTGCATACCACGGATGCGGCTCAGACTGTGGACCGGGTGATAAACGCCTTCCCTATCCACCAGCAACAACAGACGCGGATGCAACTATCCGTTAACTTGATTGGTGTTATCTCTCAACTCTTGTTGCAAAAAGCTGATGGTAGCGGCGTTATCTCTGCTTTTGAGGTCATGGTGGTAACGACAGCCATAAAAAATTGCATTCGTGAAGGCAAGACGCACCAGATACCTCAAGTAATGCAGACCGGCGCTGAACATGGAATGATCAGTATGGAGCGGTCCCTGGTAAAGCTGGTGAATTCAGGCGTTATTACTGTTGATGAAGCTCTGGCGAAAGCCCCGCACCCGGAAGCCTTAGAAAATTTGCTGCCTGTCACGAACAAGGCTACATCTCTCGCTTATTAAGAATAATCAATCGCGATTACTCAAAATTGTTATCTAAATCCTTCTTTTGTTATAATGTTAATGAGCTTATTTAATTTTTTATCATTATATAGTTTAATGTCGCCTATGAAATCGTTCCGCTGGACGGCTATCGGGGGTACCCTTGAACCGCAGAATAGTTATTTCTCTGATATTGCTTTTACTCTTGATTTTATTACTGGCTGGGGAGGCAAATCTTTGGCCGCCCAAGAGAATAGTGAAAAAAACTCCTAAAAAATCAAACTATAATCTTTCGCTTCAATCCAATAAAATTCCCTTGGATGAAGGCATTAGCGCACCACCGGAAACAGAGGGCGAGTCAGCCTCGGAAGAGTTAAAGCCGATTGTGGCTGTTTTACATCACTCGGGCTGGATGCATAATGGATATTATGAAGTCTTCGGCGAACTGGAAAATACCGGCCAATTAAGCGCCAGGAATGTATCTCTTCACGTAATCTTTAAAGATGGGGCCTTTAATACGGTAGCTACGGTTAATGGTCCTGCTGACCACAGAACTATAGCTCCCGGCCAAATGAGTAAATTTAAGGTGGTTTTAAAGAGTAAAGAGAACAGTTCTAAAGTAGGAAGTTATATTATATTGCCTCAAATCAGCCGCAAAAAATAGCTCTACGCCGCCTCATTGTTTTTATATAGCCGCGTTTGATTCCGGCCTAAGTGTTTAGCGTGGTAGAGAGCTTGGTCCGCTCTGTCCGTCAGCTCATCTTTATTACCGGCGTCGGCCGGGAAAGACGCTATGCCTAGTGATATAGTTAGATTACCGTTGGGCTGCTTTTCTTGACCGATGAAGCCGATGCCGGCCAAGTTCCGGCGTAAACGTTCCGCGATTTTAAAAGCCGCATCCGCCTCGGTTTCTAATAATAATAATGCGAATTCCTCGCCGCCGTAACGAAAGCCGATATCAAGTTGACGGATAGAGTTTAAGATAACTTTCCCAATTTTTTTTAGTACTTTATCACCTTGAGGATGCCCATTATAATCGTTGTAGTTTTTAAAATAATCGATATCCAACATTATCATTGTTAAGCTATGGCCGTATCTTTTTGCCCGTTTCACTTCTTTATTCAAGATGCGTTGAAACTCACGATAATTTAAGAGCCCGGTCAAACTGTCATAGCGGGCAAGGATTTTAGTCTTCTCATAAAGTTCGACATTTTCAATATTAACGGCGGCCGTGTTAACCATAGACAGCAATGAGGCAATATTACCATCGCTTATTTTGTCAATGGAAGATGATAAATAATTGACAACGCCAATGAGTTTGTTGCGCGAGATAATCGGTATAATAAGCAGGTAGTTGAAAGTTTGCGGCGATTTACATTCATCACCATAAGGGCTTTCGTTTAGATTTGGTATTTCTAAGACTTGATGATTCTGGGCCGCCCAACCGGTGACGCCCTCATTTAGAGAGACATCTCTTAATATCCGGGGCGCGGAAGTAAAACCGGTAGTTAATTTTAAAATCAGCTTTTCACTTTTTTCATTCCATAAATAAACGGCAGCGGCATCCGTTTCCACAAAGTCGTTGGTAACTTCTAAAAAAGATTCTAAAAGATCATTTAAGTTTAGAAATGTATTTAAAGTGAGGGAGATATTATTTAACGTAACTGTTTCTTGTGCCGACTCAGCAATTTTATCCAGCAGTCGCAAATTAGTAATAGAGACGGCGATGAACTCAGTAAATGCGTTGAGCGCTTGGAGATACGCGTCAGCATCATGTTGGTTCGCGATAGACGCCAGTATAATTATTATTTCGCTATGTTCACGGTGGGAATTTAGGGGCAGAATAAAAGCGTAGTTGTAAGTAACGGACTTAGGGGGAAGTTCGAATAAAAGTTCCGGTTTGGATATCACTTTTGGCTTATTCAATTCAAAACAATCAGTCAGCGATAGCTTAATATTGTGAGGTAGATTATAAGTGGTTCTAATTTTGAGTTCGCTGTACGTATTAGTTTCGACAATTAATCCGGCCGCGTTCGGAACTATATTAACGGCGATAGAGGCAGCTTTATAGAGAAAACTCTCCGGTGTCGTATCCTTGATTATCTCGTTGGCTAGAGTGCCGGTACTTTCTGTAAACCGCCGGTAAAAACTCTTTTCTTTATTTAAATATTTTATTTTCCCAGGCCGTCGTTTCAGTTTATCACCTCATAATTATATCGATTGTGTGGCGAGCTATGATTAAGTCCTCGTTGGTCGGGATTACGCGCACGATACAAGAGCTCCGCGGCATTGAGATGGTGTCGGCGCTAATCTTATTTTTTTTAAGGTCGAGTTCGATGCCAAGGTACCCAAGGTCTCGGCAGACGTTTTCACGTACCGGTGCGGCGCGTTCGCCGATACCGCCGGTAAAAATCAGAGCGTCAAGTCCGCCCAGTACGGCTGAGAGCGCTCCAATGTATTTGCGAAGATAATAACAGAACATCTTAACAGCCTGGTCCGCCTCAGGCACATATTTACTTTTTTCCAATAAAGTCTTCATGTCCATACTAATATCGGAAACACCGAGCAGCCCGGAGCGGCGGTTAACAAGCTCATCGATTCGGCCCTCATCGTAAGCTTTCTCTCGCATTAGATAGAGTAGAATACCGGGGTCAAGATCACCGCTGCGCGTACCCATCATCGTACCGCCCGTAGGTGTAAATCCCATAGTGGTATCCAATGGTCTGCCATCCCTCAAGGCAGCTAAGCTGACCCCGTTGCCTAGGTGGGCTATGATGGTTCGCTTAGGTGGGTTGTCTCCGAGAACGGAGAGGATGTACTCATAAGAGAGGCCGTGAAAGCCGTAACGACGCACACCTTCATCCCAAAGAGCTCGGTCCAGAGGTAGCCGCCGGGCCAACTCCGGCATGTCGCGATGGAAGGCGGTATCGAAACACGCGACTTGCGGCAGGTTGGGAAAGTTATCCGCTATCGCCTCAATACCTGCGATCTCTCCGGGCATATGCAGCGGGGCGAATGGGACCAGCCGGTGAAGTTCCTGAAGTAGTTTTGCGTCAACAATCGCCGGAGCCGAATAATCGGCTCCGCCATGGACGATACGATGGCCGACGGCGGTAGCGAGCGGCAGGCCTAATTGTTTAATATAATCGAAGACTGTTTTAACCGCGAACTTATGGTCAGGATATTTATCGTCGATTGTCGTCGGTAAATCGCTGTCTTTAACGTTAAGCCAGAAGCGACCGGCGTTGAGACCGATTTGTTCTACCGCACCTTTGGCTATGAGACTTTCTTTGTTATTAAAAAAGCTATATAGAGCGAATTTTAAAGATGAGGAACCACTATTAAGCGCGATGATGGTTTGGGCGGCTCTCATCGCTTATCTATGTTGGCTCCGCCGGAGCCGGCACTGAGGTAGGGACTTCTATTTCGATACATGGCCTTTCCCCCATTTCCAGTTAAGTATTTCCGGCATATCCTGGCCGTACTTAGTGATATATTCTTTATGTTCAATCAACTTATCCCGCACTGATTGTTTAATATAAGCGGCTTTGTATCCCATTTTAGGGACGCGGTCAATAACATCTATAACTAGATGGAAGCGGTCTAAATCATTAAGAACGGCCATATCAAAAGGTGTGGTAGTCGTTCCTTCTTCCTTATAACCACGGACGTGGATATTTTCATGATTTGTTCGGCGGTAGGTTAACCGGTGTATGAGCCACGGGTAACCGTGATAAGCGAAAATAACCGGCTTATCTGTCGTAAACAAGGTATCAAAATCTTTATCCGATAAGCCGTGCGGATGTTCTTCATGGGGCTGAAGTGTCATCAAATCGACCACGTTGACGACTCGTACTTTCAGCTCCGGCGCAACCCTGCGAAGTATATCAACCGCGGCCAGTGTCTCAATGGTAGGTACGTCGCCGGCGCAGGCCATAACTACATCCGGTTCAAAACCTTTATCATTACTGGCCCATTCCCAGATGCCAATTCCATAAGTACAGTGCTTGATAGCGGCTTCCATGTCGAGCCACTGAGGTTGCGGTTGTTTACCGGCCACTATAACATTGATATAATTTCGGCTTCGTAAGCAATGATCCGTGATAGAGAGTAGGGTGTTGGCATCAGGTGGAAAATAGACGCGAACAATATCCGCTTTTTTATTGACGACAAGATTAATAAAACCAGGGTCCTGGTGAGAAAAGCCATTGTGGTCCTGCCGCCAGACATGTGAAGTCAACAAATAATTCAGAGACGCTATCGGACGGCGCCAGGCAACTTCATCACTGGCGACTTTTAGCCATTTCGCGTATTGGTTGAACATCGAATCGACAATATGGATAAAGGCTTCATAGCAGGTAAAAAAACCGTGCCGTCCGGTGAGCAGATAACCCTCCAGCCAACCCTGGCAAGTATGTTCACTGAGAATTTCCATTACCCGCCCGTCAGGCGAGAGATGGTCATCGCTGGGAAGGGTCTCACCCATCCAGGCGCGCTCAGTGACTTCCAGCAGAGCGCCCAAGCGGTTTGAGGTCAGCTCGTCAGGCGCGAATACTCTAAAATTCTTTTCTTTCATATTAAGTTTCATCACGTCGCGTAAAAATTTGCCCATCACTCTGGTGGCTTCGCTATTTTTTTGCCCCGGTTTTCCTATCTTAACGGCATAATCGCGAAAGTCAGGCATGCTCAAATCTTTAAGCAGCAGTCCGCCGTTGGTGTGGGGATTGTCACTCATGCGTCGCATACCCTTAGGGGCCAGTGCCGCTAGCTCAGCATTAAATCTGCCGTCTTTGTCGAAGAGTTCTTCCGGTTTATAACTCTTCATCCATTTTTCCAGTAATTTTATATGAGCCGGTTTGCTTGCCAGGTCCGTAATCGGTACTTGATGTGAGCGCCAGTAGTTTTCCGTCTTTTTACCATCGACTTTTTTAGGGCAAGTCCAGCCTTTGGGTGTTCTTAGTATTATCATCGGCCACCGCGGACGTTCGGTGCTGCCGTTGGCGCGTGCGTTTTTCTGGATATGCTTGATTTTAGCTATTACTTTATCCATAGTTCGCGCCATTAACTTATGCATAGTCTCCGGGTCGTCGCCCTCGACAAAATAGGGCCGGTAGCCGTAGCCGACAAATAAATCCTCAAGCTCTTTATGGCTGATGCGCGCTAATATGGTAGGATTAGCGATTTTATAACCATTTAGGTGCAGTATCGGTAAGACGGCGCCGTCACGAGCGGGGTTTAGAAACTTGTTCCCATGCCAAGCCGTAGCCAGCGGTCCTGTTTCAGCCTCACCATCACCTACCACACAGGCGGCTATAAGTTCGGGGTTATCGAATACGGCCCCATAAGCATGCGATAATGAGTAGCCAAGCTCACCGCCTTCATTTATAGAACCCGGAGTTTCCGGGGCGGCGTGGCTGGGAATCCCGCCCGGAAAGGAAAATTGTTTGAATAATTTTTTCATTCCTTCAGCGTCTTGGGAGATATTTGGATAAACTTCGCTATAAGTTCCTTCAAGATAAGCGTTGGCGACTAAACCGGGGCCGCCGTGGCCGGGGCCCGCTACATATATCATATCAAGCTTATTTATCTTGATTATGCGATTGAGGTGCACATAGATAAAATTGAGCCCGGGAGTCGTCCCCCAATGCCCTAAAAGTCTGGGTTTAATATCCTCTAATTTTAGCGTCCGTTTCAGCAGGGGATTATTATAGAGATATATCTGTCCAATGGAGAGGTAATTAGCGGCCCGCCAGTAAGCATTGATTTTTTTAAGTTCATTATTACTAATTACGTCAAGCATATAAGCATCCGGATTTTAGACAATACTTATTTATATTATAAGCATAACCCTTTTTCCGGCTGTGTAAACTATACAGAGAGACTGATATTCAATGACATTGGAATCTTTGGATAAATTTATTAACTTTTCTAAGAGATGAGCAATTATTGTTGCGGTTCTTGTAGGGACGGCCTATCTGCGCGATCGGTGGCTGTGCCTCGTCTTTAAGCCTCGCGGGAAACCAACGTCCCCGGTTTAAAAAACGCGGTTTATTCTGAACGGATATTGGATAGAATCGTTTAGAAGTAGTAATTAGAAAGTGAAAGTAACTATTAGTAAAGGAGTGATATCATGATTTATAATTTACCTATATGGAATTGGGTGGTTTTCTTTTTCATCTATATTCCGATAGTAATTCTATGGGTAGCTGCTCTGGTCAGCATGATCACGCGACCGGACATAAGCGGATGGGGCAAGCTGGGTTGGACTATTTTTATTTTTGCTCTGCCGCTGATAGGCGCGTTGACTTATATAGCCTTATATCCAAAAGAAGCTGTTGAGATGGAAAAAAGCCAAACCTATAGGCGTGCTGCTTAAGGTGCCGTTTGGCGTTAGCACGTAAGCACGACTAATGGGCAGCGGCGGAGCTTACTTCGCCGCTGGAGAGGATTAACAGCCTCCAGCTCCTGTCGTAGCAGTCTAGAGTTCCGGCCGAAAAGTACCGTCGGCCGGTCAATGAAGAGAACGTGTCCGAAAGCGTGAGATGCAAGGCAGACGAAAGTCGAGGTGAGGGAGCGTAGCTTACAACTACACCCCCACCCTAACCCTCCCCCGTCAAGGGGGAGGGGGGTAATGGTGTCGCCACGGCGACAAACATAGGCGAAATGAGACCGAGGATAACCGGGGTGCAGCGTCGCAGATTGGGTTTTCGGCCACGCTTCTAGAGTATTCCTGAGAGAAAGAGGGATTGATTTTATTGCTCTAAAAATGGGTAGATCGGATAGCTTATCACTACCACCCTTTTCCAGAAAAGCAGACGGAGTTTTAGGACAAGAGCCGTTTGATGATGTAATAATTGGGCCCAAAAAGAGAGCGAGACTATCTCGGGAATAACAACATATATTTGGTCATCGTCCCTTTCTTCCTCAATCTCTTTTAATCTCTCTATCACCGCCGAGGTCAATATTCTATATGGTGAAGGCACTATCTCTAGAGGAACTCCCGTTTCATACTTATTCCATTCATCATAGAGCTCTTCGGCCTCCGCTTTATCGGTAGCGACATGCACGACATGAAAATTTCCCGTCACTAATAGCCTTGCTTCACGAACTGCCTCTACATCCGCTCTGGTATAGGGACTGCCAATCAATACTACCACCGTTCTTTTGCGGGATTCAGGTAAGATAAAACATTTTTTATCGCCGTCTAAAAGATTGTCTATTGATATCTTTTTATATAACGAATCGTAATGATTTTTAATCTTCTTAAAAATCCAAATCAATGGCGGAATCAGGGCAATCACCATCCAGGCGCCGTGTATGAACTTGGTGACCGTTAGAATAATAAAGACTATAAATGTGGTAACGGCGCCCAGGCCGTTTATAATCGCTTTTCTTTGCCGCCCCGGGTCATCGGATTTTTGCCAATGTTTTACCATGCCTGCTTGAGATAGAGTAAAACTCATGAATACGCCTACGGCATAAAGAGGTATCAAGGCATGGGTATCGCCTTTAAATAAAACTATAAGAAAAACAGCGAAAGCAGAGAGAGCGATAATACCGTTTGAGTACGCCAGTCTCGAACCGCGGTCTCGCAATTGTTTCGGCATATATCCGTCTTGGGCCATAATGGAAGCAACGCGTGGAAAATCAGCGAAAGAAGTATTGGCGGCCAGAACAAGGATAGCTGCTGTTGCCGTTTGTATCCCATAATAAAAAAATCCGTTTCCAAATATCACGTGAGCTAACTGAGAAATAATAGTTTCGGATTCGCTGGGCAGGACGCCGAGCATCTTCACAAGCAGCGTTATGCCGATAAACATCGAACTTAATATAAGGACCATAGCCGTCAGTGTAGTTCGAGCATTTTTTGCCGACGGTTTTTTGAAAGATTGCACACCGTTTGAGATAGCTTCTACACCGGTTAGGGCCGTACACCCGGAAGCAAAAGCTCTTAAAATCAAAAACAGGGTTAAACTTTGCGTAATCACTACTTGTTCCTTGGGAACCGGAACATTAAAATGATACCCTAAAGCGATTTTTACAAATCCCATCAGAATCAGCGCCATAATACTCAAGATAAAGCCGTAAGTCGGGATAGAAAATATTTTGCCGGACTCTTTTGTCCCCCGGAGGTTAAAAAAGGCGATTAGTATTATAAAGCCAATGGCCAATGATACTTTATCCGGCGCCAGCGCCGGCAGAGCTGAAGTAATAGCGGCAACTCCGGCTGAAATGCTCACAGCCACAGTCAATATGTAGTCGATTAGTATGGACGCGCCGGCCGCAAGCCCCGCTTCGTGACCCAGATTTTCAGTGGCGACAATGTATGAACCGCCGCCGCCCGGGTAAGCGGAGATCACCTGTCGATATGAGATCGATAAGATAGCCAAAAGCGCCACAATCGCGAAGGCAATAGGTACGGATAGTCCCAATACTTTAGAACCGGCTAATATCAGCACTAAAACAATCTCTTCCGTGGCGTACGCGACCGAAGATAAAGCATCAGATGAGAAAACAGCCAGCGCTACTTTTTTTGTAATCCTTTGTTCATCTAATTCACTGGTAGCCAGGGTTTTCCCTAATAATTTTTCTTTAATTATCAAACTAAAAAGCCTTTCTCCTCCGGCAAAATAAAAAGAGCCATCGTAAGACTCCACGACTTCATTTATATTATTAAAGATTTGATTGCTAAGTTATTATAGTATTTTTAGCGCTAACTGTCTTATTTTATCTGCCGTTGTCATTCCCGCACCACTTTACGCTTGTCATTCTCAGCTTGACTGGGAATCCACGTCCACCCGTGCCTTGTTCTGCCCTCACGCCCTCTACGCTCCCATTCCACGGGCGAGGGCAAGCCTCGCCCCTACAACATTCATTGTCATTCCCGCGCCACTTTACGCTTGTCATTCCCGCACCACTTTACGCTTGTCATTCCCGCACCACTTTACGCTTGTCATTCTCAGCTTGACTGGGAATCCACGTCCACCCGTGCCTGTCACTTCCGATCGACCTTACGCTTGTCATTCCCAGTCAAGCTGGGAATGACAAGAAGCGTCAGTTCCCGAACCTTATCATTGTCATTCCCGACCCCGATCGGGAATCCAGGTAGGCCAATTAAACCTATCGGTGAGATGGTGGAGACAAACTCTTAACTATAGGCTCTTTTGATAAATCCTCGTAATCCAAGACCGCTTAAGATTATTATGCTTCCCAAAAGCCCGGGAATAGTATACAAAGGCGCAATATGGGGAATTTGTGGAGTTAATACGCTACGGAACCCCTCGGAAGCGTAAACTACTGGGTTCAGCAAAATTAACTTCTGCAGCCAGGCAACATTTTTTAGTGCCATCCAGTTGTAATATGTGGCGCCTAAGAATATCAATGGAATAATTATCGTCGCGAACATTAAAGGAATTTTAAAAGGATCGATCATTGTACCTAAAGTTATGCCGGTAGCAGCCGAAGCCATCCCGACCAGAAATAGAAATAAGAATAAAGCCGGATAGCTTTGAACGTGCAAAGACAGGTTTTTTCTCATAATTAACCAAGCGATTGGGAAAACCAATCCACCGGCAATCCAAGCTTGAATTGTTCCCATCAATATTTTTTCCAAGACAACCATACTGATTTTTATCGGGGCCATAAGGCGGTAGATCGGAAGAGCACACGTCTGAACTCCAGTCACACTGATATATCTCGTATGCCGTCTTCTGCTTGAAAAAAAAAAAAAAATAGCACATAACAAAAATAAAAAAATACAAAAAAAATCTAAAAATA
>CAJVYJ010000028.1 GCA_913009475.1 uncultured Actinomycetes bacterium
AAAAGTGAGATGTAGAGGAAGAGCATGG
The DNA here is from genome assembly GCA_913009475.1 of uncultured Actinomycetes bacterium. Classification (GTDB taxonomy): domain Bacteria; phylum Actinomycetota; class Aquicultoria; order CAJVYJ01; family CAJVYJ01; genus CAJVYJ01. The sequence goes on from CAJVYJ010000028.1 coordinate 29, forward strand.
AGTTGCTGAAAGGGGCGGGTGGATGTGGTCGGGGTGGAAGTACATTAATAAAGTTAGACTGGAGTTCAGACGTTGTGCTCTTCCGATCTTTTTGTTGTGTGTATTTATTTTTTTTTTTTAATGATACGGCGACCACCGAGATCTACACTCTTTCCCTACACGACGCTCTTCCGATCTGGGTTGGAAGAGTCGCTGCTGGTAATATCAGCTGGTGCGCTTATTTATGTCGCCGGTACCCGCTATGAATACTTTTTGTATAAATTTCCCGACTGGGTCAGCATCGACTATTTTTATCAGCTGGTCGCCAAACAAGTCTATCCGTTGGCCAGTGGCGTGAACTTTATCAACAATGCTTATGAAGCGGCGTTTATGAAAATCCTGCCTTGGCTTAATAACTTAAAGAAACCGGTCTCCAAAATCAATCAGCTTGTCAGCCGGCTGATATTCGCCTTAACAGTTGATATGTGGCTCTATAAACCGGTTACACCAACAGCCGCGCAGTCGTTGGAAGCTGAAAAAGGAGCGGCTGAGGATATTTCACAACTGGGCGGCGTAGTCAGTGAAGAAGCCGACAAGATTGAGAAAGGTTACGCCGAACGTTTTGTTGACGAAGTTTCGCACATAGGCGAAGGAACCAGCGTGAGGGTTGGAAAGGTCGACCTTGGTTTTATTGACAGATTTATAACGGTTATTGCTATTCTTGGTGAGTGGCTCTCTATTCTGGCCGGCCTTTCAGACAAATATGTAGTTGATGGGGCGGTAAATGCGGTCGGTTGGATTATCGAGAAAAGCGGGCGCAAATTAAGGCCGCTGCAAACCGGTGACGTGCAAAGTTATGGTTTAGTTATGGTGGCCGGAGCGATTATAATTATAATATTTTTTGCCTTAGCTTTCTACGGGGTCTTTAAACTATTCTAAATAATAAGTCGGCAGCTAAAATAAGTTATACCGCCGACTATTAGCAGATAAAATCATATCTGCGTATTTTTTGTATAAGAAACTAAGTTTCCGGATGAGCTTCTTCCTTGTGCTTTTGCAGATCCTCGACTTCCATGTTACAGACTGGACATTTTGCCATCTAAAACACCTCCTTTTAACGTCTAAATAAGCTTATTCTAGATATATAACACACATTCCGATAATCTAAACAAAATTGCTTGGCCCTCTTTTATTGTGCGAGCTTATGTTTGGCGGCTGCCCGCGGTAGACAATCGTTCCCTTTTTTGCTAAGCTAACAACGGTTGTCAATGATAAAAATTTGCTCACTTAGCAGCGGCAGTTGTGGAAATAGTCTATATATTGAAGCCGGCGATACTAAAATATTGGTGGATGCGGGACTGTCGCCAAAATATATCAATAGCTGTCTTAAGACCTTAAGCTCCGATATTAAAAGCTTGACTGCCATATTAATAACCCATGAACATAGTGACCACATTTATGGAATCAGCGCTTTAACTAAATTGGTACAAACGCCTATATACGCGAACGCCTTAACTATTGACGCGGCTCAAGATACATTTTATCCGGCGAATTTAAGGGTCTTTCCCATCCAGCGGTTCTTTAACATTGGTAGTTTTGATATTTTAGCTTTTTCCACTTCTCACGATTCAAAATCATCCGTAGGTTTTTGTTTTTATCATGGGCGGCAAAAAATATGTGTCGCCACCGACTTGGGTATTATAACCACGGAAGTTATTGAAGCGTTAGCCAATTTTGACCTGCTGTTATTAGAAGCGAACTACAGCGATAAATTGTTACTCGACGGTAACTATCCAGCTTTTGTAAAGAAAAGAATTCAAGGCAAATACGGCCATTTGTCCAACAGTGACGCCGCGTCGTTACTGACCAGAACTGTCAGCGGCCACCGGCAGCAAGTGATACTGGGCCATTTAAGCGCGGATCATAACAATCCACTTTTAGCCAAAAATACGGTCTCTGAGCAATTAAAAAGGTCAGGTATTGACTCTCTTGACATCTTGGTCGCTCCGCGCAAGCAGCTCAGTGAAATAGTTACTTTTACCTAATTTTTACCCAATAAGTTATTTCGCTGCCATTTCGGGAAAGATAATACTCATCTTTTATCTTTTCAAAAAAATGATTTGGAGGCGCCAATTCAGTGAATCGCGGACATGGAGGTCATGAATACGCTCGAAACCAAGTTGCTGATACTATAGTTACTTATAGACGCCATCGCGGCAATTTTACTACGGCAATGCTGAGCTTTTTCTTAGGAATCGCCGCGGTTTTAATGTTGGCGAATTCTTTCTTGGGGATAACGCTAAACGATATTTGGGACGCTAAGTTTACGCAAAAAATAGGTAAAATGTCGCAATCGGAGCGGTTAATAGCTGAAGGCTCGGTAATAGATATCGCTCGTCGCGTCAAACCGTCGATAGTCAATATCAACTCTCAGCAAAAAGCTGTGAACAGCTTAATAAAACAAAATGTAGACACCGTCGGTTCCGGTATAATTATTCGGTCCGACGGCTATATTTTGACCAATGAGCACGTAGTCACAAATACTAGAAAAGTTACGGTAAATATTAATAAGAAAGAAAAATTAGACGCTCGGGTAGTAGGGGTTGATAAAGAGCATGACATTGCCGTAATAAAAGTCAACCGCATTAATCTGCCGGTTCCTAAATTCGGCTCCTCCCAGTCTTTAAAAGTCGGGGAATTAGCAGTTGCTATCGGCAGTCCTTTCGGCTTGCAACGCAGTGTAACCGCTGGCGTAGTCAGTGGGGTTGACCGTGCGGTAACTGTAAACGATGAACTGGAAAGAGCTCATACTTATTCAAATTTAATTCAGACGGACGCGGCTATCAATCCGGGTAATAGTGGTGGCGCATTGCTTAATCGTGAGGGTGAAATCGTGGGCATGAACTCTTTAATATATAGCACCAATGGTGTTTCTCAAGGTGTTGGTTTCGCTATTCCCATCGATATAGCTAAAAAAATCGCTACAAATATTATTAGTCTTCGGAATTAAATCTAAGTTCCCCGCGTTTATCATTCTCGTGAAAACGGGAATCCATATATTTACACAATTTTTCTCTTGCCATGTTTAATAATTGCGAGTTTGGGAAAATTATAGGATGTTTTTTGATTCTATATTTATAGACTAGGATAACTTTGCTTTGGTAAATACAATGGATGTATTAAACGATGAGATAAAATGGTTTGTCGACAGTTATGTGGATTCGCTGCTGTCGTGGGATATAATTATTTTTTTATATAATAATTCAATGAAGGCGAGTCAAGCAAATGAGCTGGCTAAGCATTTTGATAAATCACCTAAAGATGTGGCTCGCACTCTTCGACAGTTAAAAAATCAAGGTCTGATTAAATGCTGTAATAATAATGATTTTAACCAGCAGCGTTATAAAGTGTCACATAATTTTAATCAAAAGGTCGCGCCGTTTATTGCCGCGTTAAATCAGCGTCAACAAAGACTGGCCATATTAGCCGAAGTATTAAAAAGAACATATTCTTTATAAATTTATCAAATCTACTCAAGCTGCCGATAATTATAAAAAGTTGATGAAATATTAATGGCACTCTTTGTCCAAGTTTAATTGTCGCAACCTCGCAATAAAATTCACAGCTTATCTTTTTATAAACGAATAATTTTTTGGGGCAAAAATGATAAATCACCTAGATGATGAAATAAATAATTTTATAGCCACATATATCATCTCCTTAACCGCATGGGACCTGCTAAATTATTTTTATCAAAACTCAAAATTCGGTTACACCTCTGATTTATTAGCCTGCTCCATAAATCACGATAAAGAAGATGTCAAGGAAGCCCTAAAGGTCTTTGTCGATGCAGGTGAGATTAGATTATTCGAGAGTAAATATTATTACCAGCCGACCGCGGAATTTAAAAAAAACATGGCTGTTTTAATCAAAATGGCGGAAAATTTTGAGACTCGCCGTTCAATCCTGGTCAGCATATTAAAACACTCTATTAATCAAAGAATTATTTAAGGTTTAAGCTGCATTATTTCTTATTTTTTGGTATAAATAATAGACACCCGTTGGAAAGGCAGTTTTATTAAAGAAAAAATTACCGCGCTTATTCAAGCGGCATTAGCGGCAGCCGAGAAACAAGGTAAATTAAGTCTGATCATATCGCCTGTGATCGAGCTGGAGAAACCAAAAGGAAAAGGTCACGGCGACTGGTCGTCTAATATCGCTCTTAAGTTGGCATCAAAACTGCATCAACCACCTCAAGCTATAGCCGAATTTATAGTTGAGAATATAGAACAACCCGGTTATCTGGACAAAGTGGAATTTGCGCCCCCCGGGTTTATCAACTTTACTTTAAGTAATGTTTGGCTCTACGAATCATTGGCAAAGTTATGTCGTGAGCGCGAAGTTTTTGGTCATATACGAAAATCTTCAGGTGAAAAGGTGCAGGTCGAGTTTGTCAGCGCTAACCCGGTCGGGCCTATGCATGTCGGTCATGGGCGCTGGGCGGCGCTGGGTGATACTTTAGCCAGAATGCTTAGGGCCGTCGGTTATGAAGTCAGCAGTGAGTTTTATATAAACGACTTTGGCAATCAAATGAATATATTCGGTCGCTCGGTGGTGGCCCGCTACCAACAGTGCTTGGGCGTGGAAGCGGAGTTTCCCGCTAATGGATATCAGGGAAATTATATAATTGAAATAGCGAAAGAAATTATCGCCGCTGACGGCAATAAGTATCTGGATTTGCCGGCGGAGACCCAAGTAGAGATATTTACGCAGCGTGCTTATAAGCAAGTGCTCAATAACCTTAAGCACATTTTAACGGCTATGAATGTTCATTTTGACAACTGGTTTTCTGAGCAATGGTTGCATCGATCAGGCTATTTAAAAGAGACTATAGCTGAGCTTAAGGTTAAGGGTCATCTTTATGAAAAAGAGGGTGCGCTCTGGCTTAAAACATCTAATTTCGGTGACGACAAAGACAGAGTTCTGATTAGGGCCAACGGAGAACCCACTTATTTTGCCGCTGATATCGCTTACCATCGGCATAAGTTGGAACGGGGATATAAAAAGTTAATTAATATCTGGGGAGCCGACCATCATGGTTATGTTAAACGTATGCAAGCGGCAATGGTTATGTTGGGCGCCCCTGAAGATACGTTGGAAATTATTATTGGACAATTAGTAAATTTATTCAGCGGCAACAGACAGATCAGGATGTCTAAGCGTACAGGTGAGATGGTTACCTTGGAAGAACTCTTAAAGGAGATCGGCAGCGATGCCGCCCGTTATTTTTTCCTCATGCGCTCACCGGACACGCCGCTTGATTTCGACATAGAATTGGCGAAAAGCCAAACCAGTGACAATCCGGTCTATTATGTCCAATACGCGCACGCCAGAATTTGCAGTATTTTAAGAAAGGCGGCGGCCCAAGAGGTAAAACCTGACGGCTTTAAGGCAAATCTCGAACTTTTGACTGCCGATCCTGAATTGGCGCTTATGAGAATCATTGCGGAGTGGCCGCTTATCTTAAAACAAGCGGCCGAGAGGCGTTGTCCTTATCGTCTGACTCAATACGCTGAGAATTTAGCTACCAGTTTTCATTTTTTCTACCATGAGTGCCGGGTAATTAGTGATGACTCTCAATTAACTGCGGCACGATTAAGCTTGGTCGACTCTACGCGCATGATGCTTAAGAACGTCCTTAGCTTAATGGGTATCGGCGCGCCGGAGAAAATGTAGATGCGTCTGGGTTCCCATGTCTCTATTGCCGGGCGGTTATATCTCTCCGTTGCTCGCGCCGCGGCTATCGGTTGTCAAACGATGCAGATATTTTCCGGTAATCCCCGCAGTTGGCTGAGTGTGAAATATGATAGCGCGGATATCGCCGAGTTTAAAAAAAGGCGACAAGCCGCAGGTATATCACCGGTCACGATACACTTACCGTATTTGGTCAACATTAGTTCTCCCGATGATGAGATTCGCCGGAAGTCGGTTAAAGCCGTTCTTGCTGATCTTGATATAGCCAAGAGAATCGGCGCGGATTATTTGGTTGTTCATGCCGGCAGCCACCGGGGAGCCGGGCGTGATGTCGGGTTAAAATCTATTGCAGAATCGTTAAAGGAAATTCTAACGGCCCCGTTTGGGTCTGTTTCTTTGCTACTGGAAAATACATCGGGCGCCGGTAACGCTATGGGCGCCGGCATGTTGGAGCTGGGGAAAATATTTAATTATTTCAACCATGAGGAACGGCTGGGTTTGTGTTTGGATACTTGCCATGCTTACGGGGCCGGTTATGACTTGGCAACGGAAGCGGGACTTAACAACCTGTTCGCGGATATCGATAGTAATTTTAGCTTTAGTAGAGTACACTTCCTTCATTTTAATGATTGCCGCGGGGCCCTAGGCTCCGGGCTTGATCGCCATGAGCAGATTGGTAAAGGTTTTATCGGTGAGCATGGTTTCCGCTTAATATTAAATCATCCTCGCTTGCAGCAATTGGCCGGTGTAATTGAGACTCCGAATCCAAATCCTGATGATGATAAACTTAATTTAGCCAAGCTTCGCCAACTGAGTACGTGAGGAAGGTCTCACCCTGGCGAATTTTCGTCGCCGTCGGGAATATTTAGACAGAATCCCAGGTAAAGAAAGACTACCAAAGTATATAGAATAATAATGGCAAAAGGCTCAAAACCGGTATCGTTGACTATAAGCGCTATTAACGCTGTTAAGCCTATGCCGGATAATGAGCGTTTAAAAAGAGGAAAAGTATCGAGAATATTGGCTAATTTCTCTCTTGATTTGTAGAAAAGAGCAGTCAACGCTAAAATAACAACCGCACCTTTCCATTTTATTAATATCATTGAGGTTTCCTCAATATTTTTTAATAATTTTCTTTTAAAAATAGTGGCCGCTATACCTGTTCCATGATTATGAACAGACACAAAAAAGCGGCCGATATGCGACATATTTAATGGATTTTGCAACAAATCATATATTATTCCACTTATAATTATAATGCTTGAAAAAAAGATAAGAGCTAAATAAGTAATTGATTTTGGCTTGGTCTTACTGATTAGTTTTATATAAAGATAAGGCAGTGAGATTCCTAAGGTGATTAAGCCGCCAAAGTTTGCTCCCAGACTTGGTAAGCCAATAATCAGAATGAGAATAAAAAATACAAGAGCCATAATTATTCTAAAAAATCTGTTTTTCACTAAATAAGGGCTTAATAAACCGACGGTTATAAAAAGCAACACGATATAGATAAAGATTAATCCCATATATTGATTGCCCAAGCCGTAATAGCGTCCGCCGGCCAGCAGCGAGTTCCCAAAAAACGAGTTGTTGATTATTGTTTGACTATTTAAAGTATCGACAAGTATTATTAACGGCAGCAAGGAAAGAGTTAAGATTAAAGCTTTTAGCCGATTTTTTATGAGCGCTGCGAGTGGAGCGGTTAGAATAATTAAGCCGATAATAAAAGCCAGGTTTTGCCAAAGAGGTTTAAAGTTAAATAGTGCCAATAATAATACAGCGGTTGGAGATAAGATTGTGGCAATTAACAAAATCCTTAAAATATCATTCAGCTTGTTTTCATATCCGGTCGTTATAAAAATGAGAGATAAGGTTATGGTTACCAAACCAAATATGATGATAAAAAATAATATCGGTATCATAAAAGCATCATGCCTTATTGACTTTTCTTGAAAATTTTTGAGAAAATCGATTTTATTATTGGCAAAAACTTCGGATTGAATTAAGTCGCCCGTATGACGTATATTCGTTTTTATATTTAAAAATTTTAAAATGGTCGGCAAGATGTCAGGTGCCGTGACTATACCAAGCCGCCTGGTGCTATTGGTTCGCAGAAGTCCTTTGTAACTTGGTCCTTTTATAATAATCGGACTCAATGGTTCGCCTTTTGTAATGGTTGAGCCGGACACGCCATAGTTAAGATTCGTACTGCTGAAGGGCATTATTGTAATTAACAAGTCATTTTGGTTGATTTTTTTTAGAATCTGACCGATTTCGCGGTCGATTTTATGAATTATTTTCTCGCGGTTATATTGGCTGATTTTCTTATCTTTATTATTATGATTAAGCCTCCCAAAATAAACAGTGATCAAGTCGCTTTTATCATAGAGCGATTCAAAATTCTTTTTTAATCTTGCTTGATCAGTGTTAGTCGCTGCCTCAGTTGATGAATTATTAATATTATTTATGTAATCGATACGTCCTTTGTCGTCCATCAGGATGGTAAAATATTTAAAAGTCGGATTGCCGCTTAATATATTATTTAAAGCCGCCGTCTTCAGACCGTTCGCGTGTAAGGCTTCACCTAAGGCTCCGAAGTTGGCCAAGGTACGATTATCTTTATTTAATCTATTTATACGATCAGCAATATGTTTAAGATCATTATCCGATTTATTCCATTTTCGCGGTTGAAAGTAGGTGCCTCCTGTTTCAAGGCCGACGGATGTTGACCCGGCGCCTATGGTCGCGTAAAAGGCCGACTCAACATCGTTGTAAGCATAAGCTTTTCTAAAAGCCGTCAAGCCGGCACCTTCTTCACTTATCATTCGAGCTAGATTAGGTGCGTTTTTGTTAGAAATGTCGGTTAATTCCAGGCGTTCGATAATGAGCAATACAACCTTTTTTGATTTTCCGTAACCGAAAGCGGGAGTCGTATTAAAACAAACAAATAATAAATAGAAAAAAATAATTACAGCAGTCATTTTTTTCAGTAAAGATCTATTTAATAGAAGCATGTTTATAAATATAATTATTACCGTGCTTTTCCATAGCATGCTGATAAAGTATTAGTTAAGATTATACAAGAGATGCCGGCTAGTATCTAATACTGTTTGCTAACTCAAAGTATATATAGGCGCTGAATGAACTAGCAACTTTTTTATTATCGTGGTAAAATCCGGCAGGTAGAGAGTATAAAGTGAGGTTAATTTGTTACTGCCGCTAACTGCGAAAACAACTAATGACAATCATCTTGAGATTGGTGGCGTTGACATGGTTAAGCTGGCCCGTACATATGGGACACCGCTGTTTATCTATGACGAGGCTGATATTCGCTACCGTTGCCGCCAATATAAGAAGTATCTGCGTTCGGATAAGTTTGACACCGAGGTTATCTATGCCGGGAAAGCTTTTATGTCGCTGGCCGTCTGCCGCTTAATTCAAGCAGAAGGCTTAAGCCTTGATGTTGTTTCCGGCGGCGAGTTATACGTTGCCGACCGGGCGAGATTCCCCGCTGAAAGCATCTATATGCACGGCAATAACAAAACGCCGGCTGAGCTGGCTATGGCGCTTAAATTAGGCGTAGGCCATATTGTGGTGGATAGTTTTGATGAATTGCGACTCTTGGCAACGCTGGCAAAGAAAGAAAACAAGCGTCCCAAGATATTACTTAGAATCACTCCGGGGATAAAGCCTTCAACCCATGAGTATATTCAGACGGGGCAAGTTGATTCCAAGTTTGGTTTTGGCCTAAAAGACGGTGCGGCGCTAAAGGCTGTTGACGAGAGCTTGAAGACGAGTGATTTGGAATTGGTCGGGCTGCACCTGCATATCGGTTCGCAGATATTTAGCCTGCGCTCCTTTTCTAAAGCGATTGAAAATATTATTTTATTCGCGAGTGAGATAGTGAAAAAGACTGATTTTCAGATCAGACAACTGAATTTAGGCGGCGGCTTGGGGATAAAATACGGTGCTTCCGATGAGCCCTCGAGCATAAAACAGTTTTGCCAAGTGATTGTTGAGAGCGCGGAGTTCGAAATAGATAAAGCCGGGCTATTGCCGCCAAAAATTTTGGTGGAACCGGGACGCTCTATCATCGGCAGCGCCGGTGTGACTCTATATACTGTCGGTACTATAAAAAAGATAAAAGGTATACGTACTTATGTATCGGTTGACGGCGGTATGTCCGATAACTTGCGGCCGATGCTATACGGTGCCGGCTATGAGGCATTATTAGCGAATAGAGTTAACGATAGGCCAACGGAAAAAGTAACAATTGCCGGAAAACACTGCGAAACCGGTGATATATTAATAAAGGATGTGTTACTGCCCAAGCCGGAAATCGGTGATATTATTTGCACCCCGGCGACCGGAGCTTACGGCTACGCGATGGCTAATAACTATAATCGCCAACCGCGGGCGGCGGTTTTAATGGTCAATGAGGGCGGGGTTAAGCAAATTATCCGGCGAGAGAGTTATGAGGACCTGGTGCGCCTGGAAGAGTAGGGTGGGGTGGAGCTTGCTAAACTTCTAGAAACGTTTATTTTTTCTCTCGAAAAGACGCTGTCAATTTCCCCAGCATGGAAATTGCATCTCGGCTCTCGGCATCGCTCCTCGCTCGGTAGCTCGGTTCCCGGCGAGACCATGCTCGCTTTAGCCTGCGAGACGCTTTTCTCGTAGAATAAATAAACGTTTCTTAATACGTAAACCGTGTAGGGGCGGAGTTTATCTCCGCCCGTGAAACATGACGCTTTTTGTCATTCTCAGCTTGACTGGGAATCCAGGTAAAGAGGTGCATTAGAACCAGAGCATTTAAAGCATTATAAGGCGTAGTTTTGGCCGTGGATTCCCGATCGGGGTCGGCAGTGACAACAGTGCAAGGGTAGAGCGTAGAGGGTAGAAAAAACGTGAGCGTAAACAGTGTAGGGGCGAGGCATGCCTCGCCCGGAGAAGGAAAAACATTGTAGAGACGTTGCATGCAACGTCTCTACTACTGGGAGATTCTTCACTGACGCTTGAGCGACAGGTGGTGAGGGAGCTACGCAGGTTGGGTTGGCGGCCACGTTTCTAGACAGTTAAGGTATAATAGGCACTAATTGTAATATATTTTAAAAACGGAGATAGTATGGAAACTATCAATATCGGCTTGTTGGGACTGGGTACCGTTGGCAGTGGTGTCTATCATCTATTAAGTCGAGAAAACAAAGTGGTTCAAGAGCGATTGGACGCTAAATTTCAAGTCAAGAAGATTTTAGTGCGAGACTTGAAAGCAGAGCGTTTTTTTCCGGTTGAACGCGAGCTTTTAACAGATAACGCCGCTGAAGTGGTCGATGATCCGGATATTAGTATTGTGGTGGAATTAATCGGCGGTACCAATGTAGCGAAACAACTAATCGAGCAAGCCATCGCCAAGGGGAAATCCGTAGTTACCGCTAATAAAGAGTTGATGGCCAACTTTGGCGGCTTCTTATTAGACGCGGCCCGTGACCGTGGCGTCGACCTTTACTTTGAGGCCAGTGTCGCCGGCGGTATTCCCATTATACGTCCGCTAAAAGATAATCTGATAGGCAATAAATTTAAGCAGATAATGGGCATCGTTAACGGCACCACAAACTATATTTTGAGTAAAATGGCTACCGGACGTGAATTCGCCGAGGTACTGGCTGAAGCGCAGCAATTGGGCTACGCTGAGCGAGACCCTGAGGCTGATATCAGCGGCAGTGACGCCGGCGCGAAAATCGCCATATTGGCTTCAATCGCATTTAACAGCCGGGTAAGCGCCAAGGAAGTATTTACTGAGGGGATAACTCGAGTAACGGCCAAAGATATAATGTACGCGCGCGAGTTTGGTTATACAATTAAATTAATAGCTTTAGCGAAAGAAGATAAAGGCATGTTGGATGTGAGGGTGCATCCGACTATGATACCGCTGACTCACCCGTTGGCGGCGGTCAATGATGTTTATAATGGTATCTATGTTATCGGTGACGCCGTCGGCGAGCTGACGTTTTTGGGTCGAGGCGCCGGCAGCTTGCCTACCGCCGCCGCTGTTGTCGGTGATATTTTTGAAGCGGCTTTAAATATTAAATTTCAGCGTCGGGGCCGGTCGGGCTGTACTTGTTTTAGGAGTCTGCCGGTTAAGTCGATAGATGACGTCAAATCAAATTTTTATATGTTAATGGAAGTAGCCGACCAGCCGGGCGTATTGGCCAAAATCGCGCAAATTTTTGGCGATAATCAGGTCAGTGTCGGCAGTGTTATACAGAAACAATCATCAGGCAATGTGGCGGAATTAGTATTTATGACTCATATTGTCAGGGAAGGTAATCTTCGCCGGGCTCTCAAGGATATAGAAGATTTGGAAGTAGTGAAGACGATTTGTAACGTAATCAGGGTGGAAGCGGCGGAAAATGCCTAGTTGGCCGGGTTTGATTAGAAAATATCGGCAATTTTTACCGGTCAGCGACGAGACACCTGTCTGTACGCTTTTGGAAGGTGATACGCCGCTGATTTCTTCAGTATCTATCGGTATTGAGCTGGGCATAGATCTGTATTTTAAGTATGAGGGTCTTAATCCGACCGGGTCGTTTAAAGACCGGGGGATGACCATGGCTATCAGCAAGGCCAAAGAAGACGGCGCCATCGCGGTTATTTGCGCCTCTACCGGCAATACTTCAGCGTCCGCGGCGGCTTATGCGGCGCGCAGTGGTTTAAAATGCTTTGTAGTCATCCCGGAAGGCAAAATCGCGGCTGGTAAGCTGGCGCAAGCCTTGGTCCACGGCGCGGCCGTAGTCGCTATCAGCGGCAACTTTGATAAAGCCTTAGAGATAGTTCGCGAGCTGGCGGACAAGCATCCGATGACTTTAGTCAATTCCATCAATCCTTATCGCTTGGAGGGCCAAAAAACAGCGGCCTTCGAAGTCTGCGACCAGCTGGGTGCGGCGCCGGATTACTTGACCATACCGGTTGGTAACGCCGGTAATATTACCGCTTACTGGATGGGATTTTCTCAATACTTTGACGCCGGTAAATTAAGTGGGCGGCCGAAAATGGTCGGGTTTCAGGCGGCGGGGGCGGCGCCGATCGTACTTGGGCGAGCGGTAGCTCAGCCGGAGACGGTAGCGACCGCTATTAGGATAGGCAATCCGGTCCGCTGGCAACAGGCGAGCAAAGCGGCTGAGGAGTCCGGCGGCTTTATAGATATGGTCAGCGATGATGATATCTTAGAGACTTATGAGATGCTGGCTAACCGCGAGGGAATATTTGTCGAACCCGCATCCGCGGCCTCGGTGGCCGGCTTACGCCTGGCTGTGGCTGACGGTCGGATTAAACAGGGGAGCCGCGTGGTCTCGGTTTTAACCGGACACGGCTTAAAAGACCCAACCACCAGCCAAATGATACAAAATAAAGTAATTCAGACGCAACCCAGCGTTGATGCCATTGAGAAAGTCATCCTTAAGCGTTTTGAAGAATAACTATAATCCGACTATTCAATACCCAGCTTAGCCAGTACTTTTTCCGCTTTATCAATACCTTGGGTGAATTCCGCGTTTAAATCAGGGTCTTGGATGGTGGCCCCGAAGCGGTTATGGGCGTCATGGAGATGGTTAAGCGAAGCGGATAACGCGTCCTCAATAATTAGGTCGTTCTCCTCACGATGTTTGCGTTGAATATCATTTGTCATAAAAAAATCCTCCTAGAAGCGTGGCCGAAAACCCAATCTGCTGCGTTATCCTCGGTCTCGTCTCGGTTACGTAACAAAACTACGCTCCCTCACCTCGACTTTCGTCTGCCTTGCATCTCACGCTCTCGGCCATGTTCTCTTTATTGACCGGCCGCCGGTACTTTTCGGCCGGTACTCTAGTTTTAAATTTTACCCGTAAAAAAACGGCACACTCTCATGCCGATTTATATTTATGCCCCGCGTGGAACTATTTAAACAAAAAAATTAGGGGATTATTGTCATTCCCGACCAACCTGAAGCCTTTGACCCTTGCGCTCTTATCTACCCTCAACCCGCTACGCTCTCCCTTCCCCTACACCGCCTGCGGGAAACTTTTATTCACTGATTTCGCTCTTTTGTTACGCGGCATCTCCAAAAGCACCATCGTATTACCGGGCTGAGTGGAGAGCAGCACTCGCTCGCAAGTATCGAGCATAATGCCAAAGCCCAGGCCCAAAGAATGTTTAGTGGAAAAACCGCGTTTTAAGGTGGCTTCGGGTAAAATGCTAAAATCAACACCCGGCCCTTGATCGGAAATCAATACTTGAATTGTGTCTCCTTTTTTGAAGAGTTGGACTTGGCCTTTTTCACCATGCTTAATAGCGTTTGTTGTGGCTTCGTTGGCCGCCAACACCAGGTCGACCGAACGTTGCCGGTCAGGTATTTGTTCTTCAATAATTTTTTTCAATTTTGAACGGGCGGTCGTAAGATCGTGATATGAAGTTAAAGTCATTTCCTTCATTAAGGGTTCGCCTAACATGGCTTTCATTTCCTCGCTGGTCAAGAAGACCAGGTGACCACCGGTTACCGCGCTTAGGGCGTCGGCGTAAGCTTTACGAATATTGCGTTCTTTGTCACGTGTTAACGCCTCAGCTTGTTTTCTTTCCGTAATATCACGGACAATCTCTTGAATTCTGCCGTCATCAAGCATGACTCCGCTGGCTTCAACCGGTACTAAGCACCCATTTTTACAACTTAATACACGCTCGCTTAAGATAGTTTTCCCGGCTTTTAACGCGTCGATGGGGAGCATGTTCCCATCCGCTTTTTCTTGTTCCGGAAATAAGTTTTTGATATTCATTTGCAATAATTCATTTTTTGAGTAGCCAAATAACTCGCAGCTCCGTTGATTGGCGGAAAGTATTTTGCCGTTGATGCCAAGGGTAAAAATGGCGTCGGAAGCTTGCTCCAGCAACATCCGGTAGCGCTTTTCACTGGCGCGTAGGGCGGCCTCGGTTTGCTTATGCTCAGTTATCTCATGTTCAAGCTCACTTACTTTCTAGATCGGAAGAGCACACGTCTGAACTCCAGTCACACTGATATATCTCGTATGCCGTCTTCTGCTTGAAAAAAAAAAAACTATACTCTTTTCTCCTTTTTTTTTTTTCTCTTTTCCTTTTTTTTTTACCCAACCCTTCACCCCTCCTTCCCTCTCCCCCTCTGTCCTCTTTCTCCCTCTCCTCTTTTTATTCCCCTTTCCCCC
>CAJVYJ010000029.1 GCA_913009475.1 uncultured Actinomycetes bacterium
GATCTTTTACCAACCTTGATGGGCGGCATAGTTAAAGTCATGGAAGATCCCGCCTATTTGGAGGACTTTCAGCCCGGCGGCCATATTTATTTAGCATCTCAAGAATTGGGGCGGAAACGCCAACAAAGTGGTTATCAAATCGAAAAAGTCTTTGCTGATTACTCCCTCCTGAGGCAAAAAATATGGAATTTAATCAGGTATAATCAAGCTTTATCTATTGAGCCTAAAAATATCTTTGAGTTGGAAAATCGCATTAATACGGCCATAGATAAAATAACGGAATCAACTATTCAAAGCTTCTATCAAAAATCCAGCATAGAATTGATAGAAATTGCCTTTAAAGATAAGTTAACGGGATTTCCCCATTTAAAAGCGTTTTTAAACACGCTTGATTCTGAGATTAATCGAGCTCGTCGCTACCACCATCCAGTCAGCCTGGCTATAATTGATATTGATAATTTCACTAATTACAATTGCGAGCATGGCCGGTTCGCAGGCAATAACCTTTTAAGGGATATAGCTAAAGACATCTACAGGCTGGTTAGATCAACAGATGAAATCGCTCGACTGGGCAGTGATGAATTCGCTATTCTAACACCGGAAACAGAACTGACCGATGCCGGAAAAGCCAGTGAACGCGTTCGCCAACAGGTAAAAAAAGAGACGCATCGTCAAAACGCTATGGCGACGCTTAGTATTGGTATGGCCGCCTATCCGCTTAACGCCGACAACAAGGATGAGTTGATAACAGAATGCCAAAAATCACTGAGCGCGGCACAAAAAAACGGCGGCGACAACGTATATCTCTGCCCCAGTAATGCCTCATCTTAAGGCTGGAGAAAGTTCCTCGCGCCCTTATACTTTCAAACCAAAATCAGCTTTTTTTATTTCTACGCATAAAATAGTGCGGCAGTAACTCAGCAACTGTCATTATTCTGTGGTTACCGTTTTGCCCCACCATTACTACTTCCATCTCAGGGTCAAATTCCAACATAAATTGACGGCAAGCGCCACAGGGTGAGATAGGGTTATCATGGTCGGAAACGACCGCTAATCTAACAAAATCTTTTTCTCCCTCGGAAACCGCCTTGGTAATAACCACTCGCTCGGCGCAGATAGAGAGTCCGTAGGTAGTGTTTTCCACGTTGCAGCCACTAAAAATGCGTCCTTCCTTGGTCTGTAAGGCAGCGCCGACTTTAAAGCCTGAATATGGCGCGTAGGCCATCGACCGGGCTTGCCTGGCCGTGGCTACGAGCTCATCAATATCATTATTATGTTGCTTCTTCCTCATCCGGCTCCTCTTTTTTAGCAACGATTATCTTTAAAATGCGTCGTCCGACCACCTTTTCCACTTTAAAATCCAGATTTTGAAAATTTACCTCTTCGCCATTGGTAGGCGTATGCCCGACCAGATTATAAACCAGGCCGCCGATAGTATCACCGACATCATCAGGAAATTTAGTACTAAGTAACTCGCCGACCTCATCCAAGTAAGCACGCGCGTCTAAACGATAGCGATTATCACCCAAGGGCTCTATCATAGCTTCTTCCAAGTCATATTCATCAAAAATCTCACCGACTATCTCTTCCAAAATATCTTCAATCGTTATCAATCCAGCCGTGCCGCCGTATTCATCCAGAACAATAGCCATATGGCTCTTCTTTTTTTGCATCTCCTTAAGCAATTCGCTGACATGCTTTGACTCTGGAACAAAATAGGCCTGGCGCATCAATTCCGTCACTTTAGCATCAGCGCTCTGATGTGAATCATGTGGTTTATTTAAATAGATCAACAGATCTTTGGCGTAAATTATACCAATAATATTATCAATGTTTTTCTGATAGACGGGGATGCGTGAATGACCGACTTTGATAATCAGATCCATCACTTCTTTAAGCGGCGTTAGAGCGGCTACGGCATGCATATCAACTCGCGGTATCATGACTTCGCGTACGACCGTATCGCTAAACTCAAAGATGGAGTATATCATCTCTTTTTCTTCTTCTTCAATCACTCCCTCTTCCTCACCCACTGTGACAATCGCCTTTATCTCCTCTTCACTTAAGAACGGCCCTTCCTTTTTAATGCGACCCCCCAAGGCCTTTGTCGTAATATTGGCGATTTTAATAAATATATAAGTCAGCGGATAAATGACTCTGGTCAGCCAGCTTACCGGTCTGACTACAAGATAAGCGACTTTTTCCGAATTATTTATAGCATAAGTTTTTGGTATCATTTCAGCGTAGATGAATAATATTAAGGTGACTCCGCCGGTAGCGATAGCAGCCCCATAAGGAAGATAACGGCCGACCAAAACCGTGGCGATAGCGGCGGCAGCCGTATCGGATAGTAAAGCTAAAAATAAGAGAGCCGACAAAAACTTACTTGACTCACCAATCAACTTAAACACCATCTTGGCCCGCCCCATACCCTCATCAGCTTTTTGCATTACCCTAATGCGATTGACGGTTGTCAGCGAGAGCTCCGAGGCTGATAGAAAAGTTCTGAATATCAATAAAAATAAGAGAGCAAATATCTCAAACCAAAATGAAGCCATTATTATCCTTTTTCTTCTTTAACATATAATCGTTTAATAGTATGACATTTATTAGATTTTAACTCATCCATCTTAACCATCTATCACCATAGAAATAGTTGGAAGATCAATAATGTTATTAAAATACCGATAGCCGCGCCTGATAATATCTCCAAATATGAATGAAAACGCGCTTCTTTGCGGCTCTGAAATACCAGCAACGCCATGATAAAAGCCAGTGTAGCCAAGAGTGCCTGCCGGCTGATGAGCGCGATTGCGGTAAATAAAGCGCCCGCCAGCGCGCTATGACCGCTAGGCCAACCTCCACGCAGCCAAGTGCCGCTCCGCGTCCAAGCCTTAGCGGCAAATACAGCTATTAGAACTATAAACAGGGAGATGGCGGTAACGTTAAGTGGTGATTGCCTAACCCGATGTAAAGTCCTAAAGGTCAATGAATTTAATCTAGGGTAAAATATTAGATACCCTACCACTACGGCGGCAAAAACCGACACCATTACCGAGGCGGCCGCAACATCTTTAGCTACTTTAGCCAGTGGATCATAGGCGCTGGTAGTAATATCTACCGCCGATTCAATAGCGGTATTAATAAGCTCAGAAACGAGAACCATCGCAATAACTATTAGCAGTAGCATAAACTGAGTGCCGGAAACATTAAGTATTAAGCTTATGCCTAAAACAGCTGCCGCGACTATAAAATGGACCTTCATATTGCGCTGTGTACGTAATACATAAATTAGGCCGTCTATCGCATAATTAAAGCTTTCAAGAAGTGGTCTAGACTTCATGCGGCCGCCTATGATTGGAAAAATAAGTCAACAGCTCCTCTTGGCGCCGCTCCATTATTAGAGCCTCCGAGTTCGTATCATGCAAGAATCCCAACAAATGCAAGATGCCATGGACCAAGAGTAATTTAATCTCATCGGCTAAACTTACACCTTGCTCATCAGCTTGGCTAAGAGCAACCGCGGGCGCGATTATTACCTCGCCCAACAACTGGTCGTCAAGGTCATCTTCCAAGTTAAATGAGAGTACGTCGGTAGGCGCGTTTACCCCCCGATATTGGCGGTTCAACTCATTCATTACTCCATTATCGACAAAAGTAACGCTAAGTTCCACACCGGCCCTGTCTTCCCGCGCCAATACAAGCTCAGCCAATTCCTTAAGAGCCGGTAATTCTACGTGAACCCTTGACTGGTTGTTTAATAAAACCTCCAGTTAGCGATCCCTTCTTTCTTCGCGGCAATTCGCATGTCGGATATTTAATTCTCGAGTGATACATATTGACCAATGTTTTCGTGTAGATTTTAGTTATTATTTCCAGGTCACCAAGAGTTAAATCACACTCTTCCAATTGTCCGTCCTCAAGTTTGGCTTGAAAAATTTTTCTAATCATCTGTTCGATCTTGCTCGGGGTCGGTTTGGTTATTGTCCTTACAGCCGCCTCGGATGAATCAGCCAGCATTACCAGGGCCGCCTCCCTTGAGCGCGGCTTTTCGCCCGGATAACGATAATCGGACTCTGATACTTCTTCTTTTCCCACTGTCTTCTTGGCCCGATTATAGAAATATGTGACCAAACCGGTGCCGTGATGTTGATTGATTATATCGACAATTTCTCTGGGCAGATGATGTTTTTTCGCCATCTCCACCCCTTCCTTGACATGCGCCGTAATTATCAGACAACTCAAATTAGGCTTAGTTTTATCATGAGGGTTATCCCCAGATTGGTTTTCGATAAAGAAAAAGGGGCGTTTAATTTTACCGATATCATGATAATAAGCTCCCACCCTGGTCAATAAGGGATTGGCTCCAACTTTTTCCGCCGCGCTTTCCGCTAAATTACCGGTAATTATGCTGTGATTGTAAGTACCGGGCGCGGTCATCATTAAATCCTTCAGTAATGTTTGTGATGGGTTAGCCAACTCCAGGAGTTTCATATCCGTCGTAATATTAAATGAATATTCTAAGAATTGAGTGCCGGCAATAGTAAGCATAGTGGCAAAAAAACCGCCGATAACACCCCAGCCAATATTTACCGCCAGCGATAAGAGCGCCATGCCGGATAATAAGCCGGTAATCAGCGCCAAAACACCAGAGACCAACATCATCCAAAAACCGGCTCGAGTCAGGTCTGAGCGATAACTGATGTGAGCCGTTAAATAGACGCCGGCTAAACCGGTAACCAGAGCGTATAAAAAATAATAATTGCTTTTACCGACTATTAGAGCCAAAATCATGCTGATTACAGCGGCCATCATCATCCCGGTCTCAGCGTTTATCAGAATTGTAGCCAACATAGAGGCGGCGGCAATCGGAATCAATATCGAGGGAGCAAATGGAAATATGCCCTTGCCGACAGCAACCGTACCCAGGAGAATAATAGCCAACAACAAAAGTAGTCTATTGCTGCTATAAATCTCCGGCTGAAACTCAAAAAGGTAGAGACCGCTCAAACCGACAAGAGCCAGTGCCGCCAAAGCCAGTCCCAGAAATGTGGCCCAGTTTTTTGTAATATATCGTTCTATCAGCCCCATATCCTTTAAGGTGCGATACTGATTTTCGGAGACTATCTTACCTTCTTGAATGATAATCTCACCCTTTTGCTTAACCGTTATGACCGGCCTAACACGATTTTCCGCTCGTTTAATTAATCTGTGGGTAGCCGCGCTGTCAACTAGGTAATTTGCTTCCAACCCCGCCGCGGCCGAGGCGCCGACCAATTTCGCCACCGCCGGTTCCAGGCCTAAGTCCGCGGCGCCATTTTTAATATTTCGCTCTTCTTCTTTAATGTCACTTTGTTTAATCCTTTTTTTCATCGCCGCGGTGAGTAAAGTATGGACCTTGTTCTGAGATGATAAGATATCGCCGTTGGGAAGAGCTGCCATCGACTTGATTTCTCCAACACTAAAGCGAACACCGATTAATGAATCTATTTTTCTCACTTTTTCTTGAGATGAAAGTTTTTGATTATATAGAGTATCAAGAGTTTTTTTGAAAATGATGTCACTTTTTGTTATGGCTTTTCCGGCCGCCTTTTTATCAACGTTATAAACCGTCTTTACCGAAGCGGCGGCGTTGCGGCGGCGTACATCCGTCGCGTCATAATCAATGACTTTTACTGTTTGTTTGGCTTTTATCGTTCTCGGGCTGGGTTTACCGACTTTAAGAGCCGAGTTGAGGGTCGGGATAAAATTCAACTCCACCAAAGCTAAAAGAACGATAATTACGCCGGCCAGTAGAAATCCCCGAAAAAAAGAGCTGTAATAAACCTCTTTTAACGGATAGATAATAAATTTTTTTGAGAAGCTCCTGATAGTTGGCTGCATCTCTGATTTAGCCCTTCTTTTGCTCCTCGTAGCGGTGATAAGCCTCTACTATGTGTCGTACGAGTTTGTGGCGGACAACGTCTTTGGCGCTTAGGTGAATGAAGTTGAGGTCGTCGATTCCCTTAAGTATTTTTTCCAACGTCAATAAGCCTGAACCATAGCCCTTTGGTAAATCTATCTGAGTTACGTCGCCAGTGACTACGACTTTCGACCCAAAGCCCAATCGCGTTAAAAACATCTTCATCTGCTTAGGTGAGGTGTTTTGCGCTTCATCCAATATAATAAAAGCGTCATTCAACGTCCTACCCCTCATGTATGCCAATGGCGCGACTTCGATTGTCCCCCGGTCCATTAAATCGCGAAATTTTTCCGGCTCCATCATATCGAACAAAGCATCATATAACGGCCGCAAGAAAGGATCGACTTTTTCAAAAAATGTTCCCGGCAGAAACCCCAGTTTTTCACCGGCCTCTACCGCCGGCCTAGTCAATATCAGCCGGGACATCTGTTTTTTCTTCAAGGCCTGAACCGCCATGGCTATGGCTAAATAAGTTTTCCCGGTTCCCGCCGGGCCGATAGCGAAAGTCGCGGTATGTGAGCGGATGGCGTCAACATATTTTTTTTGGCCGGGTGTATTAGGCCCGATGGCTTTACCTCTGTAAATTAAAATATTATCGGAAAATATCTCTTTAGGACTGAGAGTCTCATCTTGCGATTTTACTAAACTGATGGTTTGATTCACACTTTGAGGCGTCAACCTTTCCCCGGCCGCCAATATTTCCAATAATTCCTTAAATATCATCTTAACCAACCGAGCTTCATTAGATTGTCCGGAGATGGTAATCTCATTGCCCCTGGCTAAAATTCGGCTTTTAAATGAAGATTCAATTATTTTTAATAACTCATCCCGGTAACCAAGAAGGTCATACATACCGATTTTGTCCGGTACAATAACCTTGATATCTTTGGTTTTTGTATTAACCAAAATTTATTAAAACTCCTAATCTAGGTTACAATTTTACTAGCTGTCATCGACGTTAATGTCACTGGATTATATCATAATTCTATTATTCAATAATTTTCCATTTTATTTCTTACCATATTATTTACTCTTTTACCGTCGGCACGACCGGCGATTTGCGGCATAACAACCGACATGATCTTACCGATATCCTTAGGCCCGATATCACCTAGAGCACTTAGCGACGTCTCAATAATATTATCTATCTCACCATCAGACAACTCCGCCGGTAGATACCCTTTTAAAATTACTGCTTCCTTGGCCTCCTTGACAGCCAAGTCATCGCGACCGCCTTTTTTGAACTGGTCTTCAGCATCAAGGCGCTGCTTAAGTTGATGCTTTATAACTTTTATAACTTTAGTATCATCAAGCTCTTCGCCCATCTTGATCTCTTCATTCTTTATCTCAGACAAGAGTAATCTCATGGTGGACAGCTTAAGCTTATCACCGCTCTTCATCGCAGCCGTCATTTCATCTTTTATCCGTATCCTTAGTTTGCCCATTAAATACAATCCTTTCTAAAAGCACGGCCACTACAACTTTTTAGCCGAGTTTTTATTATAGCTCATTATATCGGCTCACTTAAGGATATATCATACCCTATTTGGCTGATATATTTTAAAAAAGTCTAGAGCCTGGAGTCTAGAGAAAATCTCAATCATCTACTATCCTCTTGTACTCTTGCAGCCGCGGAATGGCACGGCGGAGGGCTTCTATGTAAACATTTCTCAGGCAAAGCAAGCTTTGCAGCTACACCTTACCTATCTTCACGGGTGGAGATAAACTCCACCCCTACCCGTTTTACGTTCTTACCACGTCACCCGTCGGTCTTACCCCTCATAAAGCGCCGGATAAACCGGCGCGCTATACACATCTACCCTCTACCCGCTACGCTTTTAAGCCCGGGGGTATCCCAGGAATGAAAAACTTAGTGAAACGCACTCTTTATCTTTTCAAAGAGCGATTCGGCTTGATGGTTGCCGTTTTCGCCTCTTAACTTCGCAAACTCTTCCAATAACTGTCGCTGTTTTTCAGTTAAACGGGTCGGAGTGTCAACTATAATACTGATTATTTGATTACCGCGCCCATGCCCGCGCATATAGGGAATACCTTTGCCTTTTAATGTCAGTAAAGAATTATTTTGAGTTCCCGGCATTATTTTAATCTTCTCCTTGCCGTCCAGTGTCGGCAACTCCATTTCGCAACCCAAGGCAGCTTGAGTAAACGATATCGGTAACGTTAATAAAACATCTTGGCCGTTACGCTCAAAAACAGGATGTGGCTTAACTTTGAGCTGCACATATAAATCACCTGTCGAACCGCCAAACTTACCGCTCTCACCTTTCTCCGGAACTCTGATCCGAACGCCGGTATCAACACCGGCGGGAATCTTAACTTTTATCTTTTCTTTCTTATTTACCCGACCTTCCCCGCGACACGTTGAACAAGGTTGATTTATGATCTTACCCCGACCCCGACACTGCGGACATGTTCTTGTCTGCGTTATATTGCCAAGTATAGTCCTTTGTGACGTACGCACACCGCCACTCCCTCCGCAAGTGGGGCAAGTCGACGGCTGTGTTCCCTTTGCCGCTCCCGTCCCGTGACACTCATCACAACTTGCCGGCCTGGTAATATCGACTACGGTTTCCGCCCCGAAAGCGGCTTCCATAAATGTTATCTCTTTTTCAACCAGAAAATCCGAACCTTCTTCACCCCGGCTCTGTCTACTTCTTTGACCGGTAAAATCGCCGAAAAACATATCAAATATATTTTCAAAGCCGGCGTCAGCGCCGCCAAAACCGCCAAAACCCTCTCCGCCCGTACCTCGGCCGACGTGGCCAAACTGGTCATATTGACGACGTTTATTAGCATCACTCAATACTTCATAAGCTTGATTAACTTCTTTGAATTTTGATTCAGCCTCCGGGTCGTGCTGATTTACATCCGGGTGATAACGCCGCGCCAAACGGCGATAAGCTTTTTTTATCTCAACATCATCTGCGTTTCTAGATACGCCTAAAATTTCATAAAAATCTTTAGCCAACTGACATCATCCTCGCTTATTAATTGATTCAAATACATTACCCAACTTTTCAGCAATGTTCTGAACTGCTGATATCACTCTGGGGTAGGCCATTCTTGTCGGCCCCAATATTCCCAAGGCCCCTAAGGTCTCGCCGTCGGCTTGATAACTTGAAGCCACCAAACTACAGCCTTCAATATCCAAATCGACATTCTCCGCGCCTATTTTAACCACGACCTGATATTCCTCGGAGATATCCGATAATAAACCCAGTAACTGATAAGATTTCTCCAACGTTGATAAGAGCTTTTGTATCATCTCCAAACTTTCAAATTCCGGATGTGATAATAAATTTAAAGCGCCGTTATAATATATATTCTCTCTCTCATTCCGGTTTAAAAGCTCACTTATTTTACAAATAAATAGCTTGATGGCCTGCTCGTCTTCTATTTTCGCTATTCTTCCCAGTTTTGTGGTCGCAATCTTCTTGACATTAATGCCGACTAGTTTCTGATTAAGTATCTTTTCATAAACGCCCAATTGCTCGGCATCACAGCTTTTTTTCAAGTCAACCATTTTTTTCGCCACTGAGCCCGCATTAGTAATAACCACCATAAGCACCAATGCCGGCGACAACAGCACTAAATCAAGATGTTTAATCTTGTCATTGAGCAAGACCGGTGCAAAAACCAGAGACGCATAGCTGGTTAAAGTAGTCAATAATATCGAGGTCTCTTTCATTATGGTTTCCACTTCATAGTCGAGCTCTTTATAATGCAGACTAATGGATTTTTTCTCGTCAAACGACAAGGCATTATTAAAATCCAAACTATCAACATAAAAGCGGTATCCCATATCACTGGGAACGCGGCCTGATGAAGGATGCGGCTGCTCCAAGAAGCCCATCTCCTCCAGCTCCGCCAATTCATGCCGTACGGTTGCCGAGCTGATATCCAAATTATGCTCAGCCACCAAACGTTTGGAACCGACCGGCTCAGCGGTTATGACATAGTCCTCGATTACAGCCGTCAATATTGTTTTTTTTCGTTTATCCATTTCCAAACTGTTCCGCCTCCGCGAATTATTATATTAGCACTTAAACTAAAAGAGTTAAGTATATATAGGCTATAATATTAGATTCATTTAGTAAAGGATACAAGGAAAGCAACAATGTCGCTTAAGGTTAAAGAAACTTCCCTGGACTTATGGCCGCGGAACTTTCTTTGAGATTAGACGAACTCTGACATAACCGCGTCGGCCACCAGGCGGCCACGGTCGGTCAAGCGCCAGACCTTATCGGCTTCCAACAAGTTGCCGGCGCTAAGGCGCTCTATTACGAGCTCATAACGTTTTCTCAAATCGCAATGAAACTTCTCCTCGATGTCGGTAACGCGAAAACCGTCCACTAACCGCAAACCAAGAAATATCGACTCAGCCAAACGTATCTCTTTTGTTAGGGTTTCGGTTGCGGCGATGGCATCGCCACCATTAAAAATGGCTCTTATATACGATTCCGGCTTGAAGATATTACAAAACCGCCGGTTATTAAGACAACTGTAAGCACCGGCGCCAAAGCCAAGATAATCCCGGCCCAACCAGTAGTTTAGATTGTGACGACACTCAAATCCGCAGCGCGCAAAATTCGATATCTCATAGTGATGATAAACGCCTGACAGGTAGTTGTGAGTGATTTCCATCATCCGCGCCTGGTTCTCTTCGTCCGGTATCGAGATATTACCTTTTTTAATCGCCGCATAAAGCGGCGTTCCCGGCTCTACGCTAAGACCGTAAGCTGAGACATGACTCGGTTCCAAAGCTACGACTTGCTTCAACTCCCGGCGCCACTCTTCCACTGATTGTCCGGGCAGACCGAATATCAGATCTATATTGACATTATCGAAACCGGCTTCAAGGGCGACGTTATACGCGCTAACTGCCTCTTTCGCGGTATGTCGACGCCGCAGAAATATCAATTTCTTGTCATCAAATGATTGAATACCTAAGCTTAAACGATTAAAACCCAAATCCGAGCACTCTGTTAATAAGCTTGTGTTGACATCTTCCGGATTGGCTTCCAGGGATATCTCGACATTTTTATCAACACTATAATATTTTCTAACGGTTCTCATTATCCGGCTTAAGTTAACGACTCCCAACTTCAACGGATTGCCGCCGCCAAAATAGATAGTGCTAATTTTCAAGCGACTATCGGAACGGGCCCTAATCTCTTTGACCAGAGCCGCCGTATAATCGTCAATCATCTCTTCTCGACCGACGTATGTATTAAAATCACAATAAATACATTTGGAAGCGCAAAAAGGAGTATGAACGTATATCATTCACTCACCTTCAAAACCGCTAAAAACGCCTCTTGAGGGACGGATACGCTTCCTACTTGTTTCATCCGCTTCTTGCCGGCTTTCTGCTTCGCTAAAAGTTTTCGTTTTCTCGATATATCACCGCCATAGCATTTAGAAGTGACATCTTTTCTTTTGGCCTTTATTGTTTCACGAGCGATTATCTTGCCGCCAATTGCCGCTTGTATAGCTATTTCAAACATCTGGCGCGGGATAATCTCCCGCAACTTTTCCGTCAGAGCTTTACCCCGATTATAAGCTTTATCACTGCTTACTATGGCGGAAAAAGCGTCAATCGGTTCGCCTGAAAGTAGAATATCAAGCTTTACCAGGTTCGTGGCGCGATAACCGATATATTCATAATCCAAGGACGCGTAACCTTTGGTATTGGACTTTAATTGGTCATAAAAGTCCATCACTATCTCACCAAGCGGTAAGTTGTAATTGATTTGAACTCTTTTCTCGCTGAGATATTGCATATCTTCCAACTCTCCACGCCTATCCTGGCAGAGTTTCATAATCGAACCGACAAAATCAGGCGGCGTTAATATGTTGGCTCTAATAAAAGGCTCTTCAATCTGTGTAAAGCTGCCGGGGTTGGGAAACTCAGACGGATTGCTGATGACTTTGGTTTCATTATTGTTAAGCCTTACCCGATAGGCAACACTGGGAGCCGTGGCCAACAACTCCAGCTGATACTCCCTTTCCAGGCGTTCTTTAACAATCTCTAAGTGAAGCAAACCCAAAAATCCGCAACGAAAACCAAACCCGAGCGCAGTTGACGTTTCCGGCTGAAAACTTAAGGCGGGATCATTGAGAATTAATTTATCCAGAGCTTCACGTAATTCCGGGTATTGTCCACCGTCAATCGGGTAAAGTCCGCAATAGACCATGGGCTTGACCTCCTCATAGCCCGGCAAAGCCCGGACCTGTTGACCGGCTTCCGTGATAGTGTCGCCTACCTTTGTTTCCGTTAAGGCTTTTATTCCGGTTATCAGGTAGCCGACTTCACCAGCGGCCAACTCATCGGCCGGTTGCATGCCCGGCGACAAAACGCCTACCTCCTCAACCTCGGATACTTTTCCCGTCGCTAACATCTTTATCTTCATACCCGGCTTTATATGCCCGTCTACTACTCGTATAAAGACGATAACCCCGCGGTACTGGTCATACATTGAGTCAAATATTAATGCTCTTAATCCTGAATCAGGATCACCCGCTGGAGGAGGTATATGCTTGATTATCGCCTCCAATACATCGACTACGCCCAAACCGGTTTTTGCGCTCACCATTAAAGCGTTCTCGGCTGAGACCCCAAGACCGTCTTCTATCTCCTTGGTTACGCGTTTGGGGTCGGCGCTGGGCAGGTCGATTTTATTGATAACCGGAATTATGGCCAAATCATTTTCTAAGGCCAGATAAACATTGGCCACGGTTTGAGCCTCTACGCCTTGAGCGGCATCAACTACAAGCAAGGCTCCTTCACAAGCCGCTAAGCTGCGTGATACCTCATAGGTAAAATCTACATGCCCGGGTGTATCTATCAAATTCATGGTATAGGTCCGGCCGTCTTTAGCATCGTATTGTATACGTACCGCCTGCGCCTTTATTGTAATGCCGCGTTCACGTTCAAGATCCATGCTGTCAAGAACTTGCGCTTTCATATCTCTATTGGAAATAGTATGAGTTGACTCCAGTAAACGATCGGCTAAAGTTGATTTACCATGGTCTATATGCGCGATTATGGAAAAATTTCTAATTAAGCTCTCTTTTATCAAGCCCTACATCCTTATTTAGTGTCTTTATATTATATGGGATTGTTTTGATATTGTCTTGGGTGTTTCTATATATAGTGCTGGAATGGGAAATAGATATCCGTCCGTAAAGGTGTAAAGCGTGCAGGCGCGAGAGCCGGCGCCGCCCCTACACGAGGGTTGGAGCAAAGCCGGCAACATTCATACCGGGTTTGCTCCCCGGAGTGTAATACTAAGGCAGGATTCTTATTAACACGTAATAGGATGGAGATATAAACTTAAGAATAAATTTCAACCACCGGCGATAGCGGGTATGATAGATATCTCCTCATCACCTTTGACCGACGTATCCAAGCCATCAAGAAAACGTATATCCTCCTGCCCGACAAAGACATTAATAAAACGCCGTAGATTGCCGTTCTCATCTATCAAACGCTCGCCGATGCCCGGGTATTGCTCTTCCAGGTTAGTAAGCAAATCCCGTATGTTACCGCCCTCAGCCGTAACTTCATTATTACCCTTGGTCAAACTCCGCAGTTGCGTAGGAATCCTGATCTTAACGCTCATTTTAATACCTCCATTTACACTTAATTACCATAAATTATACACATTCGCCTATACCAGCCCAAGGCTCGTAAAATTCTTAATTTCCGGCTCAATAACGGCCGTAGGTCCAATACTGTCAACCAAAGCGTCTAAGGTCTTTAAGCCCAACCCAGTCACATAAGCCACGGTTAATTCATCGGCACTGATTTTTCCACTCTCAGCCAGTTTTTTTAATACGGCAATAGTAACGCCACCGGCGGTTTCCGCGAATATGCCCTCAGTCTTAGCCAATAACTCGATAGCCTCTACTATCTCCTCGTCCGATACATCTATTATGCTGCCGCCGGTCTCTCTGACCGCGCCTAAAGCATAATAACCGTCCGCCGGATTGCCGATTGCCAACGATTTGGCGATTGTGTCCGGCTTGACCGGACGAATATGATCCAAGCCAGCCTTGAATGCTTGAGATATGGGTGAACAGCCCGTAGCTTGAGCACCCGATACTTTAGTATTCGGCTCATCTATCAAACCGACTTTATAAAACTCATCCAACCCTTTCTTTATCTTCGTGAGCAACGAACCGGAAGCCATCGGCACCACCACGTGGTCCGGTGCCTTCCAGCCCAGTTGTTCAACTGTCTCAAAAGCTAATGTCTTTGAACCTTCCGCATAGAACGGACGAATATTTACGTTTACAAACGCCCATTTGTACTCGTCAGCTATCTCCGCGCATAACCGATTCACTTGGTCATAATTGCCGTTCACGGCAATTAGATTAGGTCCGTATATGGCGGTCGCGATAACTTTGCCCGACTCCAGATCCGCCGGAATAAATATAAATGAACGCATCCCTGCTTTAGCGGCATGAGCTGCCACGGAATTAGCCAGATTGCCCGTTGAAGCACAAGCGGCCACATCGAATCCGAACTCAACCGCTCTAGTCAATGCGACTGAAACGACCCTATCTTTAAAAGAATTAGTAGGATTCAAGGTATCATTCTTAATATAGAGATCTTTTATACCCAGTCGATTACCAAGATTTTCCGCCTTTATCAACGGCGTATATCCCACACCCAGATCTATTCGCCTGGTTTCAGGCTCGATCGGCAACAAATCAATATAACGCCAAATCGATAAAGGACCCGCGTTTATTTTGTCGCGGCTGATATCTTTTTTTATAGCTTTGTAGTTATAGACGACTTCAAGCGGCCCAAAACAGAATTCACAGACATGACTGGGAGATATAGGATATTCCCGGCCACACTCACGGCATCTTAATCCTTCTATATACAATTTTCCTCCATTAAAAAAACCTCTTTCGCCGGAAAGAGGTAGATTTTTGATAAATCTACTCATCTTT
>CAJVYJ010000030.1 GCA_913009475.1 uncultured Actinomycetes bacterium
TTCGCTTCTGTTTTTTCTTTTTTTTTTTAATGATACGGCGACCACCGAGATCTACACTCTTTCCCTACACGACGCTCTTCCGATCTAAATACTTTCAGGTCCGGAGATAATATCCAGAGGCTTTGTCTATGTCAGAGAGGCGGGGAAGTTAATGGATGAAGCCAAGTTGCGCGTCAAGCAGACACTGAATGACGACTCCAGAAATGACGAAGCGGCGGATTGGTCGATGTTGAGAAATGACGTACGCTCTACTTTATCAAAATTTTTCTGGGAGAAGACCAAGAGGCGACCGATGATAATGCCTATCATCGTAGAGCTGTAAATATCATCAAAACTCTGCCATTGCTTTTTTATCCTGACTGGCGGCCACGCTTCTAGACTTCCGGCCGAAAAGTACCGTTGGCCGGTCAATAAAGAGAACGTGGCCGAAAGTGTGAGATGCAAGGCAGACGAAAGTCGAGGTGAGGGAGCGTAGTTTTGTTACGTGACCGAGATGAGACCGAGGATAACGCAGTAGATTGGGTTTTCGGCCACGCTTCTAGACTTCTATAAAATATTACAGTGTAGCCGCAAAGCCGGCTTTGTTTAAGAAAAGTTTATTTAATTCTCTCGAAAAGACGCTGTCGTTTTCCCCGGCGAGGAAAACGCAACTCGGCTCTCGGCATCGCTCCTCGCTTGGGAGCTTAGCTCCCGGCGAGACCATGCTCGCTTTAGCCTCCGAGACGCTTTTCTCGTAGAATAAATAAACGTTTCTTAATATGCGCATAGAGGTCATTCGCCACACCACTCCGCGGCTACAAAGAGCTGGGGGTAAGGCGTGGGTGACGGGGTAAGAACGTAAAACGTGTAGGAGTGGAGTTTATCTCCTCCCGTGAAAGATGACACTTTTTTGTCATAATCAGTTCTCCAACGTTTGTCATTCTCAGCTTGACTGGGAATCCAGGTAAAAAGGTGCATTGACGCCAGAGCATGTAAAGCATTAACAGGCGCGGCTGGTCGTGGATTCCCAAGTTAACTTAATTCCGGTGCCGGCCCTTTAGGTTAATTTTTAAGAAGGACTGGCTTCGGTCCAATACTATCGGGAATGACAATAACGGTAAATACGAGTCTAGAGGCTAGAGGTTTGGCCGAAAAGAGCCTTGGTTCCACATCCGACACTTGGCAATAACTGACCTTTAGTCTAATATCAACTTAAGTCTTGTAACAATAATTTTATTTTAAGGAACGATTCAATGGCTGTTTCTAAAAAGGCCGCGGACGCTAAGAGACGGCAAAGTAATACTATACGTGACATTATCGGTCTGGTCTTAATTACCTTGGGAGCCATAGTCCTGGTCGCTATTGTGACCGAATCGGGAATATTTGGTTTCTATCTATCTTCAGGTTTAAAATTAATCTTTGGCAGCGGCAGATATATCGTGCCTCTCTTTTTAATAATTTTAGGCATTGCTTATATTAGTAAAAAAAGTTTGGAAAATATTGAACCCTTTAGTTTTGGTTTCGCACTGCTTTTTTTGACTATAATTACGGCCATTCATCTAAGAGCTCCCCAAAACGAGGCGTTTAAGACTGATATTTTACTTGCCTATGGAGGCCTTTTAGGAGCGATATTTTCTCAGCTGCTCTCAAGCTTGCTTGGTGTAATCGGCGCCTATGTGCTTTTATTGGGTGTTTTTTTTATTTCCATCATATTTATGACTGGAATTGAAATCAATCAAGTGACACAGATTATATTCGCTAAGCTATTCCATAAAAAGAGATCACCTAAAGAGCCGTATCTTCGTTCAAAGACGCAACCAATGCCTAAGCGCAGACCTCCGTCTAAGACCATCGCTAACGGTAAATTACAAGATTTCAGCGTAGCCTTGAATAATGATAGTGATAACGGACAAAACAGTAGTTTAGTAAAAGATGATGTTACCACAATTAGAAGCGCGCAAAATCAGTTGACGATGGAGTTGGATAAAAAGGAGATCACTGATAGGAGCTATTTGTTACCGCAAATGACGTTGCTGCGTCAAACGCCAGAGAAAGGACGTAGCGGCCGTAGACAAAATAATAAGGAAAATATAACCATTCTGGAACAGACGCTTAGCGATTTTAATATTGAGGCCAAAGTAAATAAAGTCACTAAAGGCCCGACCGTGACTTGTTTTGAATTACAGATAGCTTCCGGCACTAAAGTAAATAAAATCGTAAATCTTTCCGATGATCTGGCGCTGGCGCTGGCAGCGGCGGACATTAGGATATTGGCGCCGATTCCCGGTAAAGCCGCTGTCGGTGTCGAGGTGCCTAATAGTTATCGCGAACTTGTAACGCTTGGGGATATACTACGCAGCCGTGAAGCTGCCCACTATCCGAGTCCGCTGACTATCGGTATCGGCAAGAATATATCAGGTGAATGCATCCTGGGCGATTTAGGGGAAATGCCGCATCTATTAATCGCCGGCGCTACCGGTTCCGGCAAAAGCATATCGATAAACTCGATTATGATATCAATGTTGGCGCGGTCATATCCGGACCAAGTCAGAATGATATTAATTGATCCTAAGCGGGTCGAGCTTACGGCTTACAATGGTTTGCCGCACTTGCTGGTCCCGGTCATCACCAAGCCTAAGGAAGCCGCTATCGCTTTGGAATGGGCGGTGGGTGAGATGGAACGCCGTTATGAAGTCCTGGCCGAAGCTTTAGTCAGGAATTTAGACAGCTACAATAAAGCCGCTAATAAAGGCAAATTGAAAGATGCGGAACCGCTGCCTTACATTGTTATTATCATTGATGAATTAGCGGACCTAATGATGGTTGCCGCCGGTGAGGTGGAAGACGCTATCTGTCGATTGGCTCAGATGGCCAGGGCCGTAGGCATTCATTTAATTGTCGCTACGCAACGACCGTCGGCGGATATAATTACCGGTTTAATAAAAGCGAACATAACCTCAAGAATCGCCTTTTCCGTCTCCTCACAGATAGATTCGCGGGTTATCTTAGATACGCCCGGAGCGGAAAAGTTAATCGGTAAAGGAGATATGCTTTATTTGGCTCCGGGAACTAATCGCCCCCAAAGAATTCAAGGGGCGTTTGTTAGTGATAAAGAAATCGAGTTGGTAACGACTTTTATTAAAAACCAAGCCAAACCTCAATATAAGATGGAGATTGTTTCGGAAAAAAAGTCGGCGGCCGGGTACACGGATTTCGTTGATGACCTTTACGACCAGGCGCTTGAATTAGTGGTCAATACTGGAAAAGCCTCAACATCCTCATTGCAGCGACGCTTAAGAATCGGTTATTCACGTGCAGCCCGCCTTATTGACATGCTGGAACAAAACGGAATCGTCAGTTCTCTGGATGGTAGTAAACCGCGAACAGTCCTTCTTACAAGAGAAGAATTGGATGATTTACCATAAATCGATATGCCTTTCCGTTTAAACCCATTTAGACTGTCGTATAAAATCATATGAATTTAAAAAATCTTATAAACGCAGGGCTGGGCGGGACCAAGGTTGACTTGGTCTTAAAAAACGCGCGGGTTATTGATGTCGCTTCTCATAATATATTCATAACCGACGTAGCTATTAATGAAGGCATTGTCGTTGGTTTCGGCGATTATCAAGCAAAAGAAGCAATCGACCTGAGAGGTAAATATCTGGCACCGGGATTTATAGAAGCTCATATTCATCTTGAAAGTTCAAAATTAACGCCTGACGAATTTTGCCGGGTCATAATTCCAAAAGGGACGACTACTATTGTGTGCGACCCGCATGAAATCGCCAATGTTCATGGTTTGGCCGGGATTAATTATATACTGCGGGCCGGTAAATATATGCCTATAAATATCTTTGTGATGGTGCCTTCGTCGGTTCCGGCTACTAAATTAGAGACATCAGGAGCGATGATTGACGCCGGTATTATCAGTGAGCTTAATAGACGTAAATGTGTTATTGGTTTAGCGGAGATGATGGATTACGCCGGTGTGCTAAGCGGTGAGATGGAAATAATAAAGAAAATAGATGTAGCCAAGTATCATCGCGTCGACGGACACGCCCCCGGACTGACCGGAAAGCGGCTATGCGCTTATATAACCGCCGGTATCTATTCCGACCATGAGTGCACAACCAAAGACGAAGGAGCGGAAAAATTACGCGACGGTATGTACATAATGGCCAGAGCCGCCTCCAGCGCGAAAAACCTTAGCCAACTGCTATCTTTGGTAACTCCTGAGAACAGCCGCAGATTCATGTTGATTCGTGATGATGTCGACCCTTATGACTTGAAGAAGCAAGGCGATCTTAATTATCTGCTTAAACAGGCTGTATCTTTGGGAATCGACCCGATAACGGCGGTACAGATGGTAACCATCAATCCAGGTGATTATTTTAATTTTAAAAAGATAGGTCTAATAGCGCCTGGTTACTGCGCAGATTTAGTTGTATTGTCTGATATTAACGATTTCCGGGTGGAATCAGTCTTTAAGGATGGGCGCTTATGCGCGCAAGCAGGAGAGTTAATAGATAATATACAGGCTCCAAAAGACAATTCCTTGCCCCGTAATTCTATTAATATAAAAATTAACAGCCTAAGCGGACTTAAGGTACCGGTCGAGGGTGAAAGCCTAAAAGTCATTGGTTTGATTCCGGACCAAATCGTTACCAATAAGCTTATAGTCGAACCCAAGATAATAAATAAT
Organism: uncultured Actinomycetes bacterium; assembly: GCA_913009475.1. GTDB lineage: Bacteria > Actinomycetota > Aquicultoria > CAJVYJ01 > CAJVYJ01 > CAJVYJ01. Next base: position 4,685 of record CAJVYJ010000030.1, read on the forward strand.
GAAGTCGTTGCTGATATAAAAAGGGACATTTTAAAAATAGCTGTGGTGGAAAGACATCATGCCAGTGGTAATATCGGCGTTGGTTTCATAAGAGGTATGGGTTTAAAATCAGGGGCTATCGCGTCGTCGATTGCCCATGACTCCCACAATATCATTGTTGTGGGCACCAACGATGTTGATATGAAGAAGGCTGTCTTAGAGATTATAAAAATACGCGGTGGGCAAGTCGTCGTCAGGCATGACCAGGTGGTATCCAGTTTATCGTTGCCGATAGCCGGTCTTTTATCGGATAAAAAGGTGGACGATGTCATCAAGGAAGATATGGAGGTCATCAAAGCTGCTCAGGCTTTAGGCTCTAATCTAAGCAATCCGTTTATGACGCTGTCTTTCTTAGCTTTGCCGGTGGTACCGATGTTAAAGATAACCGATAAAGGCCTGGTGGATGTCGATAAGCTGACTATAGTTCCTTTAATGAGTTGAGATACTTGTCAATTTAAAAGAAGAGTCGATAAAATACAAAAAACTCCGCACCATATATTGGATGCGGAGTTTTTGTCGTTTTCTTAATACTTTATTCCCTGTATTAATGAGGTTCGACGATTTCGATATGCCAGTTTTCCTTGCCTCGATAAGGAGCCTTAAGCCCGAATTGACCCAGGTACTGATTATATGTCGGCGAAAAATTAGTATAGTCGATCGCGTTACCGAATTCATGTTGTGAGATACCGGGTGGATTAGCTCGTCCTCGCGGTAGTGTCGCGTATAGTTGAGCCTGCTCCTGATAGCTTCTCCAGCCACTTTTTATCTCCAGGACTACTCTATAGCGTTGGAAAATAAGTGTCCTGAAAGCATCGAAGCGCTTTAGTAATACCGGATTAATATTCTGTGTATTTTGTGTTAGTACCGGCGGCAGGTTAGGATCCCTGGGCGGTGGTACCGGAGCCGGAGCCGGTGGTACCGGAGCCGGTTGTTGTGGCGCTACCGCTGTTCTTACTACCCCTCTTGACGGTCCCGAGGTCGGCCTCTGCTTGGCGCTGATCGAACTTAAGGATTTGCCTGTAGCCGTCTTGGTATTAGCTCTGGCACCGGCTCCGCCCGTTATAAACGGGATGGATATCATAGGCAAAACCAGTACTGATAGGACCAGGCCTTGAAAGAGATAATCCCGCTGTCTTTTAGATAATTTCTTGATTCGTCTTTGTAGATCTTTGGTGGAGAGTACGGCTAACTCTAAATATGTACTCATTTTGTTCTTTATTACCTTGCAAGTAGTACTGACATAACGTTTAAAGCCTGATATGTCACTATCCATAAAAACACCTCTTTTATTATCTTGTAATAGCAAGCAGAGTCAAACAGGGCACAGGTCCGCCAAGAAGCTTAGAGCAGGATTTTAAAAAGGATTTGTTGCCGAACCGCGGAATAATTATTTACATTATTTTAACAACAAATTATCTTTCTAATGTGATGTTTTATCTAACCAGTCACAAGACATTTGGATTTAGTTGTTGATAACAGTTTATAATTATTATTCGCAAAGGTCAAGAAGTAAGCAGCGTAAACAGTATATTTGTTGTTTTTATACTTTTGCTATAAACAAATATTTTTGGGGATTATAAATTAAACAGAAGAATATCCTAGGAGAAGATATGGATGAATTATCAGCTGATAAATTGTATCATCGGGTTAATCTCTCGGACCTTGATTTTAAGACAACTAAAGATATAGAACCATTGGTAGGCACCATTGGACAGGACCGAGCTATTCATGCCATCGATTTTGGATTACGCGTTAAAACCAAGGGTTTTAATCTTTATATAGCCGGCCCGACCGGTACGGGGAAACATTCCACTATTGAGGCTTTTGTAAAGAAGGCGGCTATGGAAAAAAAGGCGCCGTCCGACTGGTGCTATGCGTATAACTTTAATGAGCCGGATAAGCCGTTAGCCATAGAGCTGCCGGCTGGAGCCGGTTCGATGCTGGCCCATGATATGGAGGAGCTTATCGATGATTGCCTGGTTGAAATACCTAGAGCTTTTGAGAGTGAGGAATATGAAAAACGCAAAAAACAGATTATCAATGAATTTAAATCAAAAAGAGATTTGATCCTTAACGATCTGCGCCAAAAGGCAGCTAAATTCGGGTTTTCCGTTGAGATTACGGCCGCCGGTATTTTTACGTTTCCGATTATAGACGGTAAAGCTTTACGCCAAGATAAATTCAATGATCTAGCCGAGCGTCAAAAGCGGGAGATAAAAGAAAAAAAAGATAAGCTCCAAGATAAAATAAGCCGACTGCTCTCGGAAATTAGAAATATTGAAAAAGCAGCCAGGGATAATATTGGGGAACTTGAACAGGAGATCTCTTTATTTGCCATCGGTCACCTATTGGGATTATTAATTGAGAAATATAAAAATATTCCTAAGGTAACATCTTACTTAACCGGTGTAGAGCGAGATATTGTGGACCACATTGAGGTATTCAAAGACCATGAAAAAAAGAACACAGATATAATCCCCGGCCTGGAAACCGGAGCAAAGACCAGGGATTTAGATAGGTATAAGATTAATCTTTTTATAAATAACGATGATACCGACAGCGCTCCGGTTGTTTTTGAGACAAATCCCACGTATTACAATATATTTGGTCGCTTGGAGTACAAAGCTAGATTAGGTGCGATGTCAACCGACTTTACCATGATAAAATCCGGTGCCATACATCGAGCCAACGGTGGTTACCTGGTATTGAACGCTATTGATCTTTTAAAGGCCTTGTTTTCTTGGGAGGCTTTAAAAAGGACCTTGGACAGCGGCGAAGCCAAAATCGAAAATATCGGTGACCAATATCGCCCCATACCGGCGGCGACATTGCAACCTGAAGCGATTCCCATCCATACGAAGGTTATTTTAATAGGTAATCCGTTCATCTATTATCTTCTGTATAGCTATGATGATAACTTTCGGAAGCTATTTAAAATCAAAGCTGATTTTAATTGGGAGATGGATAGAAACATACAAAATATCAATAAGTATGCTGCATTTATTAGTGCCCGCTGTTCCCGGGATCACATACTGAAACATTTTAATCGCGAAGCGGTGGCGCGAGTTGTTGAATTTAGTTCCAGGCTGGCTGATAACCAAAATAAACTCTCCGCTAAATTTATTGAAATAGATAATATTATCAGTGAAGCCAGTTATTGGGCCGATGCGGACCATAGTTCACATGTTAGCGCCCGGCATGTCCAAAAAAGTATAGATGAAAAAAAGTTTCGCTCCAATTTAATTGAAGAAAAGATTCAGGAATCAATTGAAGAAGGTACAATCATGATAGAGGTAAACGGTAGAGCCGTAGGCCGGGTCAATGGTCTTTCCGTCTATGATTTCGGTGATTATGATTTTGGAAAACCGTCTCGAATAACTTGTGAGACTTTTGTCGGCCGCGGTGGAGTGATAAATATAGAGCGAGAAGCGAAGCTGGCTGGAAAAATCCATAATAAAGGAGTGATAATATTATCCGGATATCTAGGCGGAAAATATGGCATAGATAAGCTGATGGCCATGTCGGCAACGGTAGGTTTTGCACAGAGTTATGAGGAGATTGAAGGTGACAGCGCCTCATCGGCCGAGCTATACGCGATTATATCTTCATTAGCGGATATTCCCCTTAAACAGTGCATCGCCGTTACCGGATCTGTAAACCAGAAAGGCGAGATTCAGCCCATCGGCGGTGTGAATCAAAAAATCGAAGGGTTTTTTGATATTTGCGTTCTGAAAGGTTTAAACGGAGACCAGGGCGTGATAATTCCACGACAAAACCGGAGAAATCTCATGCTAAAAAATCAAGTAATCAAAGCAGTTGCCGATGGTATGTTTCATATATGGCCAATTAATAATATAGATGAAGGCATAGAGATACTAACCGGCCGCAGCAGCGGTGTAAAGAAAGTTGACGGCAGTTATCCTAAGGATAGTGTGCATTGGCTCGTAAATGAGCGCCTGGAGGAGTTTGGCCGCAAATTCAAGGAGTCATCCGGTACTTTAGAACCGCAAAAAAATAAAGAAGCAGCTTAAGGTTTAATTAAATGAATAGCTAACGGTCAGCGATGAAGCTTGTCTTTAATTACCTGCCAGTTGGCCGGATCTTCTTTCCCTAGGCTCCAAATAGCAATTCCCGCGATATCATACTTGTTGACCAAGTCAAGCTTCGCCGAGAGACTCTGAGCGTTTTCAAACCAGACATGATGAGTCACACCGCCGGCCTCATAATTAAAGAACGGTGAACTTGAACCGGCATCTACTTTAATGCCTTGTCCGAACTGAGCGGAGAGTTGTTGGGCTTTTCCGTAGATAATAGCTCTACCATTTGTTTTTCCACCGGTAGGCGCCCAGTCGTAACCATATGTCGGCACACCCAACTCCAGTTTATCTTTAGGTATTACCGTAACGGCAAAAGCCAGCAATCTATCGACCCACTCGGCCGGCGCGATCGGTCCGGGTTGACCGCTCTGATAATGATAGTCATAAGCCATGATGCGTACGCGGTCGGCGGCGGCGGCAATAGCGGCATAATCTTGCGAGGCGCTGCCGCCGGCATTGGGGTTACCCGGTTCCGATAATTTAGGCATAACTGTTACCGATAAAAGCTTGCCTTGCGCATGCAGGCCTCGACCCAACTCTTGAATGAAAGCGGTAAAATTACCCCTATCACCGGCGGGAACGTTTTCAAAATCAATGTCGATGCCGTGATAATTATTTTGTATTACCAATGAAACAATGTTATTCACTAAAAGGCCCCTTTTGGCCGGATCGCGAATTACTCTAACAACCCTACTTCCGTCAAAAGCGTTGCTGATGGTTGGAAGTATTATCTGATTTTGGCTTCGAGCCGTATTGATTACGTCGGGGTCGCCGGTACCGGTTGCGCCTGATACGCCGCCGGCCGTATTGAGATAGTACCAAAACGGGCTTAATTCATTTATAACACCGCTGTTATTATTGATAGTGTTTAATCCGTCTTTTTGGCCCCAGCCGGGCAGCCAACCCGAAACTATTCTTTTTTTACCGGCATCGGCGGCAGCTTGAGATGAAATAATGCCTAAAGCAGCATTCATTCTGAGATTATTATTCTTTCTTGAACCGGCAAAAACCGGATTAGTGGACAGCATTAATATCAACAAGATTATTATACTTAAAAATTTAAAATTCAGGTCATTATGAACAGTATTATTATAATGGCGGATTGATTGAAATATATCGCGGCGGTAATATCGCAAACGGCAACACCTTAACTTAATGGATTTAAACGGAATCGTCTGACTTAATCGCGTTCATAAAGTTAAAATACCATTTTATAAATCATATGTCAAAACGAACAACCTATGTTACCAGGCATTATATAACTTTTAGCAGAGAATAGTCGTCATTGATTTTGTATATCTCGGGGTCGGCGAATCCCAATATCGATGGTCCTTTGCTATGGTTGCCATTCACTGTATCCAATAGGTAATCGGATGATTTTAGTCCCCCCTGGTCGGCTATGATCTTTACTCTTGGGCACGATATATCATCAGTGTTGGTTTCCGCGACGATACCGACTTGACCATTGGAGAGTCTAACCAGTGAGCCGATAGGGTAGAGGCCGATAGTTTTAATAAATAATCTTAAAAGAGTCGGGTCAAATAAGCTGCCACTTTTTTTATACATTGATGCCAGTACAATGCTTGGTGAAGCGGCGTTATGATAAGAACGGTGAGCGGTGGCTCCGTCATAGGCGTCGGCGATTTGCACCAGGCGGCTGAAAAGATGAGGTTTTTCTATTCTTTTTGTAGCCGGATAGCCGCTCAAGTCAAAACCTAAGTGGTGTTCGTAAGCGATAACAGGTATCATCCTATCCAGACCTGGTAAATCGCAAATAATATCAAAACCCTTTATTGGATGATTTTTTACCAATGCCCATTCCGCCGATGTTAACGAGCTTTTCTTGTCTATGATTTCAATAGGTATTTTAAGTTTTCCGATATCGTGTAGGAGAGCTCCGGTACCTATGGTCAAAAGTTCATTGTCGGTAAGCCCGAGCTCAATAGCCAACAGTAAGGACAATATAGTTACATTTATCGAATGCCGACAGGTATAGTTGTTAAATTTCTTCAGTGAAGTCAAGGCGGTTAAAGTCTGATTATTCTCCAGTATGCCTTCTATTAAGGAATTAACCAGTACCTCTGCCTCATTTAAGTTTACTATGTTGTCGATGGGAATGTTTTTGAAGATAGCATCGAGTTTTGTTAACGCTAAATCAAATAAGTTGGATTTTTTTACAGCTGTTATGTTCTTTTTAGCATCGGGCGGCAAAGTTGTGGACAAATCGGTGCAGACCCTCAACTTGTTTACGGCAATATGGATAACATTCTTTTTACGCAGCTTCTGAATTATGTCTCCATTATTGTGCCAGACTTCCGCAGGCAGTTTTAATAGCTGCAGAAAGTTAATGAGCTCGTGGTTGCTTACTCCTTTAGTTATAGTAAAACTATCTATACCTATATCACAGCAAGCGTCTGTGAATTTTCTTAAAGCCGGATTATCCGCCTCCATCGGCTCATTTTCAAGAAACATATCCTGTTCATAAATATTGAACGATATATGTTTTTCTAGGGAAAAGTATCTATCCAGATTCGACTTTAACCCATCTAAACCTGTAATGATCTGTGGATGTTCAGGCGGATACAATGTTAAAGATCTTCTTAAAAAAAATAAATTATCAATTATGCTCTTCGCCGTATTCAGGCGCTTAAGTTTCTCGTTTGGATTCATCTTGGAGCCTCATTATTAATGTTATCCATAGCCACCGTAGCGGCCCGACGTAACTGTTTTGCCCTGAGTTTAAAGAGCCAAGAGTGTTTATGCTTAAAGCTTTTTATACTTTTCGCGCCGGCGCTGATTTTGTTGGCTCCCAATGCTTTAATGATTTCAAGATTTTTTAGGGTATGTCGATAAAGATAATCTCTATTTTGCAATAAAGGAATTAAGGCCGTTAATTTTTCGCGGTCTCCGATTAACCCCAAGCCCTTGATTGCGCTTAGCGCTACTTGTTCGTCTTTATCGTTTAGTAGTTTTAGTAGTAGGTCAGCGCTCTCGTTCCCGCCTATATTAACCAGAGCGGAAATAGTTTCCAGCCGGACCCTTTTGTCAGGATGAATTATAGCTCTTTCTATATATTCCAGAGCTTTTTTGTTTTTTATAGTACCTAAAATATTGACAATATTTCTCGTTAGATACCAGCGCTGATCATTTATTTTTTGGCCTAAAAAATCTATGTTACCAGTATTTATACTCGAAATCAGTCCGCAACCGGCAATACGTTTCTTTGCGGACCTCTCAACGGCCAACATATCTAATAATCTATCGGTAGACGGTGGATCTATTTGCCTTAAAAAGAGAATAAACTCTTGGTTCTTTAAGATCGAATCATCTTTAACACAAGCGTCAATAAACAGTGAGAGCAGTTTACGTCCGCAGATATCATTAATCATTTTTTTTATTTCCAGCTTATAGGTAATCTCCGTAATATCAGCTTCAGTATTGCCAAGCTTCTCTATTATTTTGGCGGCTAACCTATAATTATTAGCTTGCACCAGTTCCATTATTTTAGAGTTAAGAGTTTTTAGAACCTTTTTAAATACCTCAAGCTCGTTGGCATTGATAAGCCTGTCTAATAAAACTATAACCATGGCTTCATCGGGGTCACGCTGACGGCAAGCTGAGAGTTGCTCGAATAATTGGCTCTGATGAGAATTCTTACCGCAAAAAGTTTTAATTTGATCTATCTGCGCGGATGTCACATCTTTTTTTATTTTGTGGTAAAAAACGTTTTTTCTATCGTCCAATTGACTTAACTTTGCGTTTGCAAAAAGAGTAGTTGGAATTTTACCTTTTAGCGAGTTAAAAATCTTAATAATGTTACTATGGTCCACAGGCAGTTTTTCCATCAAATTATTGAAAGTCGATGAGTCATAAGCATAATCTTTTACAGCTTTAATGATAATATCAGTTAATTTACCAACAGATAATTTTGACAGCAGTTCATCGGATATCTCGAACAAGTCATCTTTAGCGTTTATAACCAGAGAAAATACTTTATCGGCGATATTCTCAGGCAATAGCATGAGAGTTTCCCAAAGGTTTTGATATAGACGGCTTTTTTCATCCGGCAGCTCTCGGCCGATGATAAGCTCTAAATTTTTTAGAGCAATATACAAGGGTGTCGACGCGTCGTTTTGCTTATTTTTATTATTGATTATTTTAAGCAGGAGCTCAGCGAAGCCATGGGAATCTCCTTCCAATCTGACCAATACTATTCTTGTTTCGTCAGGGGAGATATTAGTTTTTTTATTAAGTATTTCTACCGGGCCCGCGGCATTGCCGGCAGTCAAGCCTGCGGCCGCGGGTTTTATTGGGTTGTCTTGAACGTCAATAATATCCAATACCAACTCAACAGTTTTAATATGAGTTATATTATTTTGATATAACAAACTGTTTAGTCCGCCGCGGTTAATAATCTCCAAACGGCTCATACATAGAATCGTCAAAAAACCCAAAAGCTCGTTATCGGTTATTCCGCTTAGAATGGAAATCTGCCGGATTTTAAGACTACGCAGATGATTTGAGAGCTCTTTAAAATCCATATTAGGAATATTTTCGCCGCTTAACAATAGTCCGCCATTTTTAACGGTAAAACTGATATTTTCGTAATCGGCCAGGAAATATGTTAAGGAACGCGTCAATTCAATGATGCTATTTTTTGTAATAGAATGATTCGGCGGATAAAAACGCAGTGATTTTAACGCCAGGCGAAATTTTTTTAATATATTAAATATTTCGCCGTTTTTGGCGCTAACCCGATAACTTATATTATTTTTTTTTGCCATATTAGATTTTCGGCAAATAATATATTTTTTTTAACTTTATATTATTAGGTCAACCTGGAAAATAAAGACTTATTAAGCCGTTGAATCGTCGTTACCGACTGGATGTATTTATATTATATTGAATACTACTACAAGGGTATTAAAACCTATGATGAATTAATGATATTTATATATATTTAATAATATTGTAAGAAAAAGGTAGTTATAGTGGGAAAACGTTGGCAGACTAAATTCATTTGCAATAAGAATATCATTCTTGATGAGCTTGCTAAGGTGATTGAGCCGGAGCTGGGTTTGTCCATAGTCGACCTTGACCTTATAGATAATATTGATATTAACGGGGAAACTTTAAACGTAAGTTTTCATTTAAGGATGCCAAACTATCCTACGGCACTGGCCCTGTTTATAGCCAGTGATATCAAGGAGAGATTGGTATTGCTGCCGGGTGTATTTAAAGTCGTAGTCGAATTAAATAATCACGCGATGTCGGCTCAGATAAACCGAGACATTAATGAAGCTGCTTAAAGATTAAAAAATATTTATAGTCAACCGTATTATTGCCGATTGATTAATATGGTTAAAAATAAACTCATATATATTCAAATAGCTCTTATGGCCCTCCTGATATTAGCGAGTCTGAATTTACCTTTCGTTCACTTCTGAAATTGTTAATTAATACCATTTTGATAGATGTTTAATCATTAGCAAAATCCCATCCTTAAAAACTCTCGTGTTTTAG
>CAJVYJ010000031.1 GCA_913009475.1 uncultured Actinomycetes bacterium
AATCGTAAAACGTAAATCGTGGACCAGAAGGCTTGTCGCTGAGCAGATACTAGGAAGACACAAGTTTTTTGAGGGGAACATACATGTAGGTATTTGACCTGATAAAAGCTTGTAGGCTGACAACGTAGATGCCAGCGACAAGCCTTCTGGTGGAGGCGTCGGGAATCGAACCCGAGTCCAGAAGCTCCCGAATAAAGCCTCTACGAGCGTAGCTTATGATTAAATCTTACTTAACTTAAGGTCATAAGCAATCTTTAAGCCAAGCCAGCCTGCAAGGTTTCCCTCTCAGCCTACAGACTTCAGCTGGTCGGTAGTCCGCTTAGCGACGCCGGATCTAATGCCACGGACAAACATTAGGCGGCGTAGCCGCGCTAGATTAGGCGGCTAATGCTACAGGTTCGTTTGCGTTTAAGTTTAACGCCCGGTCAGTTTAACGAGGCAGCCCGGACCTCGGCTCGCTTCTTTATTCAAAGACTAACTCCTGTCGAAGCCTTTACGCCCCCGAATTGGACTTGAAAGTAATCATCTGCGTTGTTGTTCTCGGTCTCACCTCGGTTACGTAACAAAACTACGCTCCCTCGGCTCATCCTTCGTACGCCTAGCATCTAATCACTTTCAAGTCCAATTTATCAAAGTACAAAGTAATCATCTGCGGCGCTCCACCCCACAAAGTAAAGCAATACTTTGTGGGGACCCCGGATTATTCTCGGTCTCACCTCGGTTACGTAACAAAACTACGCTCCCTCGGCTCATCCTTCGTACGCCTAGCATCTAATCACTTTCAAGTCCAATTTATCAAAGTACAAAATACTATCTATTACTACTTCTTCTGCCGCTCTCGAAACGCCCGTTCAATATCTCTTTTAGCATCTCTATCGGCAATCGTCTTACGTTTATCAAAGAGCTTCTTACCTCGAGCCAAACCTAACTCGACTTTAGCCATATTGCCCGAGAAATAAACCTTCAAAGGTATTAAAGTATAGCCCTTTTCTTTGGTTTTGCCAATAAGCTTACGTATCTCCGACTTATGCAACAACAATTTGCGTTTTCGCTTAGGCTCATGATTACTTATATTACCATGACTATAGGGACTGATATGAAAGTTATGCAACCAAACCTCACCGTCCCGAAGTGAAGCGAAACTGTCAACCATATTAGCTTTATGGGCTCGAAGCGATTTAACCTCGGTTCCCGTTAAAACCATCCCCGCCTCATAACTATCTTCGATAAAAAAGTTATGTCTGGCTTTTCTATTTGTCGCCACAATTTGCTGCTTATTCATATTATTTACCTCTACTATCATTATAACAAATCAGACTATAGATTTCATGAATAATCGCCGTAAAACAGGAGTCAATAAAGCATACTTACCTCCTCTGACCCCCTTTTGCGAAAATGCAAGACCTGACCCCCAAATGTTTGCCATTGACAATACTCCAATTTTTTATATCATATAAGGATATAATGTTATGTTGATATAATTATATATTAATGGATTTATCTATAAGGGAGCCTGCCAATGAATAAATCGAGCCAAGCTAAGACACTTAGTGACACCCAGTTAACCTTAGCTTCTAAAACTTTCCGCGGTTTCGCCGACCCGACCAGATTGAAAATTCTGCATTATTTGATGGAAAAAGAACGCAGCGTATCAGAACTTGTTGATCTGCTGGAGGCGCCCCAAGGCCGGGTTTCAAACCATTTGGCCTGTCTTAGATGGTGCAACTTCGTCAGCACCAGCCGCCGCGGAAAATATGTTTATTATCAGCTTACCGATGAGCGGGTCAAAGACATTCTCAAATTAATTTATGAATTTATAAATGACAACGCCGCCCATATCTATAGCTGTACCAGGATGTAACTTATAAGATTTTGAAACGGAAGAATATTATGCTTGATAATTAATATAAATCATTAAAAGGCACGGTTGGTTGTGGATTCCCAGTCAAGCTGAGAATGACAAACGTAAGGTGAGCTGAGAATGACAAACGTAAGGTGAGCTGAGAATGACAAACGTAAGGTGAGCTGAGAATGACGGGGATAAAGAAAGCGTAGAGAGTTGAGGTTGAGAAAGACCAACACCCCCACCCCGGACCTCCCCCATCGAGAGGGAGGGGGAAGAGAGCGCAGCAGCAAATGATGCAAGGTAGTAAAGTAATAAAAATCTAAAATACTATGGGAACAGTTTAAGAAGGAATAATTATGGATAAACAAAACGGATTTATATTTTCCGATATTGTACGAGGCATCTACGGCGGAATTATCGGCAGCCTCTGCTGTGTTCTGCCATTGGCCGGTATCGCCGCCGGCATAGGCTTTATCCCGGGAATTATGACCGCACCCCGCTATCGCCTTTACTTTATCGCCGCCGGCTTAATCTTAGTACTTTTTCTAACTTGGCGGCGTCTACGGAAAACAAATCTGGACAGGTCGCGAAAAATTTCTGTTATTATTACAACATTAGCCAGTTTTTTCCTGGTGATAGCTTTATTTACTTATGTTATAACTCCGGCTGCCGCCAATTTAATAAACAAATATTCTTCAACTAATAAAAATCTGTCTGTCACAAAATCTATCGCTGCTAAACCGGGGGGAATACACCTGGTTACCTTGAAGCTCAGCGGTCTTACCTGCTCCAGCTGCAAGATAGTGGTTGAAAAGTTAGTTAACCAAGTCAATGGGGTAAAAAAAGTTGATGTAAATGTTGAGAGTTCCTCAGGTAAAGTTACTTATGACGCCAATATAACCAATAAAGAGGCTATAGCCAAAGCGGTTGAAGGCGGTTTTAAGGGCAACGCCCGCACGGCGTATAAAGCGGAAATTGTAAACGATGTAAAAATAGAAGAGGAGAAATGATGGATGAGCTCAAATATGATTTAGTCGTTATCGGCGGCGGCGCTGCTGCTTTCGCGGCCGCGCTTAAAGCCAATGAATTCGGCGCCAAGGTCGCCATGATCGAGCAAGGAAAACTAGGCGGTACCTGCGTCAATGTCGGTTGCGTACCGACAAAATATCTGTTGGAAGCGGCCCGTAAATATTATGAAACCAAGACCGACTCTTTCGCGGGTGTTACCAGCCACGGCGCCGAGCTTGACTATCAGGCCCTGATTGGACAAAAAAACGCGATTGTCAAACATGAGCAGCAGTCCAAATACAGCGATGTTCTGGAGGCTTATGAAAACATCGACCTTTTTAGGGGACAAGGGAAATTCGTTGACGCCAACACCGTCCAAGTCGGCGACAGCCGCATAAAAGCGGACAAGTTCATCATCGCCACCGGCTCCTCGGCCCATGCCGTCCCTATTCCCGGTTTGGAAAAGGTGGAATACCTCACTAATATCGAGGCCCTGGACTTAAACAGCCTACCGAAATCATTAATTATCATCGGCGGTCGAGCAGTCGGCTTGGAGTTCGCGCAAATATTCTCCCGGCTGGGAACCAAGGTTACGCTGCTGCAACGAAGCGCTCGAATTCTTCCTGAAACTGAACCGGAGATCTCCGCAGCTTTAGCCGGATATCTCAGCGATGAAGGCATTGAAATATTAACTAAAGTTAAAACTCAAAGCATAGATAATCAGGGTGGTAATGTAGTGATCAAGGTCTTGGTCGATAATAAATCAAGAGAAATAAAAGCGGAAAAATTATTAATGGCGACCGGGCGTAAAGCCAACAGCGCCGCTCTGGATTTGGAGAAAGCCAGGGTCGAAGTGGATGATAAAGGCTTCATCATCGTCAATGAAGAGATGCAAACTAATGTTGAGCATATCTTTGCCGCCGGTGACGTTATCGGTAATCCGATGCTGGAAACAGTCGCCGCTAAAGAAGGCTCAATCGCCGGATTCAACGCTATGTCCATAATTAAAAAGAAGACCATGGATTATCGAGCCATCCCCCAAGCCGTCTTTACCGACCCTTCCGTCGCCTCGGTCGGTTTAACGGACGCTCAAGTCAATAAAAGTGGTGTCGCTTGTAACTGCCGTACTTTATCCATGGAAAACGTACCCAAGGCAAAAATTATTCAAGATACCAAGGGGCTGATTAAAATCGTCGCTAACGAACGAACAGAAGAAATATTGGGTGTTCATATCTTATCACCACTTGCCCATGAACTAATCCATGAAGCGACGCTGGCGGTTAAATTTAAGCTCACACTGGACGATCTGATCGATACGGTCCATATCTTCCCAACTCTTTCCGAGTCGCTTAAAATCACCGCCCAGTCATTTAAACGGGATATTTCAAAAATGAGCTGCTGTGTGGAGTAAAGAGCATAAAATATGTAGCGGCGGAGGGACTCCCACAAGTGCATAAGCACAGCGAGTTCCCGCGGCGACAGGACCCAGAGGCTCTGTAAAATGTAAAAAGCTTAGTGGGCCGTGGATTCCCAGTCAAGCTGAGAATGACAAACGTAGGGCATGGGAATGACAGCGGGAGGATAGAGCGTAGAGGGGAGAGGGTAGATGTTAAATGCAAGTCCAGAGTCGAGAGTCTAAGGTCGAAAGTTAAAAGCAAGTAAGGTGGCTCGGGAATGACGATCTTCTAAATCCCCCTCAGTCTCACTTTAAGATAGAGGGATGAAAAAGCGCGTTTTCTCTTCTATTAAGATAGTGGTAAGATTATTCAGCCAGGATAAAATCGACTTCTCTTTTAGAAATGCTGACGTTGGTTAGTTTGACTTTGACGCGCTGACCTAAGTGGAAAGATTTACCTGTTCGCTCCCCGACAAGTAATAGATGGTTGGCCTTAAAGCGATAATAATCGTCTTTCAGGTTCCTTATGTGTACTAAACCCTCGGCTGAATTCGGCAGTTCGACAAAGAAACCAAATGATGAGACTCCGCTGATGACTCCGTCAAATACACCGCCGACTTCTTTGGTCATATATTGGCAGATTTTCACATCGACCGCTTCACGCTCAGCACTGACCGCCTGACGCTCACGATTTGAACAATGTTCGGCCACAGCCCCAAGCGCTTTGGCTATTGTTACAGCCGCGTCCGTGTCACTTTCCCTCTTGATTTTAGCTTTTACCAACCGATGGACCATTAAATCACAGTAACGCCGAATCGGCGAGGTGAAATGCGTATAATGTTCTGATGCCAGCCCAAAATGGCCTTTATAAGCAGCTGAATAACGGGCCTGGCGCATAGCGCGCAACAGCAATGAATTGACAAGCAGACGTTCCGGCCGCGAACGGGAAAAATCAATCAGCGCCTGAAACGTTCGGGCATGGGCGCCCTCCAAGGATTTAATCGGATAACCCAGCTCTTTTAATAACTCACCTATCGTCGTTAAGGCTTCGGGGTCGGGACGCTCATGTATGCGATAGAGCATCGGCGCCTCGGCTTTAAACATAAACTCAGCAACCGTCTCGTTTGTTAAAATCATCGCTTCTTCTATTATTTTCATGGCCGGAGTCCCCTCTCGGACTTTAATCTCCACCGGCCATAATTTTTCATCCAGAATAATTTTCGGCTCCGTTGTTTCAAATTCCAGACTGCCGCGAGCCAACCGCTTTTCGGCTAATACCTGGGAGAGCAGACTCAAAGATTTAATCAAATACGCTAAAGTCTCGTTAGAATAATTATCATCCCGCAGGCTGACGTCTACCTCTTCATAGGTCAGACGAAAGTCGCTATTGATTACGGTTTCGGCTATTTTATAATCCCGGACTTCTCCTTTGGGATCGATTTTCATAAAAACCGAATAAGCCAATCGATCTACGCACGGCTTTAGACTGCAAATATCGTTTGAAAGTTCGAAGGGGAGCATAGGCAAGACGCGATCAGGAAGATAGACACTATTGCCGCGCAGACGCGCGTCTTCATCGATGGGGTCATTATAGGCTACATATTTCGCGACATCGGCAATGTGTACCCAGAGATGAAAATAACCGGCTTCATCGACCTTAATGGAGACGGCATCGTCAAAATCTTTGGCGTCTATACCGTCGATGGTTACTGTAAATAAGCTCCGCAAATCAAGGCGCCGGTTGATTTCCGCCTCTGTAATGCCGGCTTTGACTCCAGCGGCCTCAACCAACGTCCTCTCTGAGAATGATGTCGGCAATTCGCGGTCATAGATGATGGTATCGATATCAACCCCGGGGTCATTCTCTCGGCCAATGATTTTGATAATATGGCCTTGAAGTCGCCGATGCGCTTGCGTCCAAATATCGATTTCCACTACGACTACGTCGCCTGTCTCGGCCTTCAACTCTGATTTGGACGGAATAATAATTTCAAAAGGCAGCCGCTTGTTGGCCGGAACGACTATGCCATAACGATCTTTTTTTTCAAACCGCCCGACAATCCGCTTATTAGCGCGTCTGGATATCTTTATAATTTGACCAACCATTTTGCCGCCCGGCCCGCGGCCCCTGACTTGCTTAGCTATAACCTCATCGCCGTTCATCGCACCTTTAACATTTCGAGCCGGAATAAAAATATCCGTATCATCGGCGGTTATAAAACCAAACCCACGGTTACTGGATTTAAAGACACCTTCATAAAGCCGTCCCCTTTCAACCGGATAATAACTTTTTTTTCTGAGCTCGATCTTACCTTCATCGGTTAAAGTAGTTAGGACCCGGCTCAGTTCTTTCGGGCTTACGTCCCGGCCAAGCTCTTCTCGCAACGCTTCCCACGTCATACCGTGGTCGATATTATTTTTTAATAATTTTCTAACTTTCTGTGTTGTCTGCATAATTCCTTCATTATTAGATTCTATTGTTATTTATATTTTGTTAATTGTAACATACCCTAATCTCCCCCGACCCCTCTTTAGCAAAGAGGGGTCGGGGATGACAAATATATTTTCACGGGCGGAGATAAACTCCACCCCTACACGTTTTATATTTACATAAATTAAATTTTATCCCGATAATTAATCAAGAAAGCTGAGAAAAACGGAGTTAGGATTTTATCTTGCCTTTTCAACGCTCTTGCCGGCAATTAGTTCGCGAAGAATTTGTTTGGCTTTATCCAACTGTATATCTTTTTTACCGATTTTATGATTTTTTCCCAGCTTAACCACTACGTCGGGTTTAATTCCTTTTTTATTCAGTGAGCGCCGTTTAGGCGTTAAATACCTGGCGGTAGTAATGACAAGGCCGGAATTATCGGGCAGCGTTAAAACTGTTTGCACTAAGCCTTTACCGAAAGTCCTTTCACCAACAATTACGCCGCGCTTATAATCCTGAATCGCACCGGTAACTATCTCGGAGGCGCTGGCCGAACCTCTGTCTACTAAAACTACCAACGGTATCTTAGAATCTTGAGCTTCGCCACTCGCTCGTATAACTTTTTCATCACCATTTCTGGGCTCACTCCTGACAATCGGCTTACCGGCGGCAATAAAATTACTGGCCGTAGTGACTGCTTCGTTAAGCAAACCACCAGGATTGCTGCGCAAATCAAGTATTATCCCCTTAGCGCCCTTGCCTTTAAGTTTATCGAGTTCTTTTCTAACATCATTACCTGTATTTTCACTGAACTGATGAATATTAATAACCCCAATATTTTTATCTTTGATTCTACCGATCACATTGGGAACTTTAATTTGAGCTCTTTTCAAATCAACGTCAGCCGGCGCCTTTTTCCCGCTCTTTATCGTCAATACGACATGAGTTCCTTCTTTACCGCGAATTAGTTTTGCCGCTTGCTGTACCGTCATACCATCGGTGCTTTTGCGGTCTATTTTAATTATCTCATCTTCAGCTTTTATGCCGGCGGCGGCGGCGGGAGTATCTTTAATTGGGGATATAACAATAATTTTATGATCAATTGTTCCCAGATACATACCGACACCACTGAATTTACCGGACGTCTCTTCTTCCAAATCTTGATAATGGTCATTCTTCAGCCGCCTGGTATACGGGTCTTTGAGCGCTTTTAGCATACCGTCGATGGCACCGTCCACCAGCTTGCTGTTAGGCTCTTTTTTATAGTATTCCGTTTTTATAATCCCGAATACTCGTTGGAGCAGACTCAAGTCGGATTGATAAGCGGTCATATCAATGGCCTTATGAGATTCATAGACATCACCGAGATAAAAGCCGGTAACAAAAAATCCCGACAATAAGACCAGCGCTAAGAGAAGACCAACTATAATTTTAACTGTTTTTGTCACGAATAATCCTTTTTATGGTAGATAATTTAATGGATTGACCGGTGAGCCGTTTGTTCTGATCTCAAAATGCACATGCGGACCAGTGGAGCGGCCGGTAGAGCCGGAGCTGGCAATCTGTTGGCCCTGCGCTACCGCCTGGCCACTGGAGACCAGAAGACGGGAGTTATGAGCATATCTCGTAGTAACTCCGCCGCCATGATTAATGTCAACAACATAGCCGTAGCCGCTCATCCAGCCGGCATAATCGACTATGCCGCCCTTCGAGGCCAGAACCGGGGTACCGGTGCCTACGGCAATATCGATACCGGCATGCATATGTCCGGGTCGGGTTTCACCAAAATGACCGGTGATAATCCCGTGAACCGGCCAGATAAACCCGGCAGCGGACGGAGAACCTATGGGAATAACCCGACCTTGACTGGGGGAGCTTGTTATTATTTCTTCCAGTCGGGTCGCGTCCCGCTCTTCAGACGCGATGGAATCTTCCAACCTGGCCTGTTCGTCGCCGATACCGCTTAATAGGTTCTTCTTGCTATTCATTTGAGCGGTCATACTATCTTTTTGAGCTTGTTCTTGAGCAGCCAAATCGGCTAAGCTGCGTTCTTGTTTGACCAATGAAGCGTTCTTGGCTTCAATATCGGTTTTATTGGAAATAATCGCTTCTTTAGCTATTTCTATCGCTGATTTTGTCTCTTTGATCTGTTTCAACAATTGGGCATCTTGATTAACGATTCTGGTCAAATAATCCGCTCGATGAATAAGATCGGCAAAGCTTTTAGCTGATAACAGTACTTCCAGATAAGATACATTGCCGCTCTTATAATAATTTTGCGCCCTTAGATTTAAAACACCGGTCAATCGGGTTAATTCTTCTTTGGCGCTCTCCAATTCCCTCTGTTTTTGCTCTAAATCCCTCGTCAACTTATCAAGCTGAGATTGGATGTTCCTCATACGGCCGCGAGCACTGTTTAACTCCGTTTGCAGCTTATCAAGACGTGTTTGGATTTCTCTAAGGTCATTATCAGCTTGCTTGATCTCTGTATTAAGCTTAGACTTAGTGTTGTTGTTGGAATTAACTTTTTGTTTATTGGTATTTATCTGATGCCTGAGTGAATTAAGCTTACTTCTTTGGCCGGCAGCCGCCAAGTTGGCTGTAGGAAAAATAAGAATTGTTAAAATAATAAGACTGATAAACTTTTTAAATATGCTAATAATCGGTAACTCTACCTCCATACTTTCACCTCTTTTTTATACTTTTAGAAATCTTCTTAACGCGATGGCGCTTCCTATGGCGCCAATTAAAATACCTGATAACAGTAGTACCAACAACATAACCATAAAAGCGCCTTGGTCCAATGGTATGCGCATAAAGACCAACCATTTGCCCCCCATTATACTCTTGATGGTCGCCCGGTAGATTATACCTAAAATCAATATAGCGATAGCACCACCCAAGGCCCCCTCGATTACTCCCTCGAAAAGAAAGGGCACGCGAATAAACCAATTCGAGGCGCCGACTAGTTTCATTATACCAATCTCTTTGCGTCTGGCAAATATCGCCAATCTAATAGTGTTGGTAATTAGAACCAACGATACAAATATAAGCAGTAAAACTATACCGCCGGCCGCGATGGATACTCCTCTGGTAATTACAAAAAGTTTACTGACATATTGACTGCCGTATTTAATATCATTATTTTTATCGGCAACAACTTGATCGATAATACTAAGACGTTTGATCCTCTTAACGGTTGCTTCCACGGTCCGCGGATTTTTCAGCCACACACGAAACGAAGACGGCAGCGGATTTCCTTGTAAATTCTGTAACACCTCCGGATTATCCTTAAAATCGATTTTGAATTTCTTTAAAGCGTTCTCTTTAGAGACATAATTGACTTTTTTTACCGCGGACCAATTAACTATCTGATTCTGCAGCGCCTCAATCTGTCCGTATGGAGCGTTGTCTTTCAAGAAAATCTCAATCTCTATCTGTGATTCGACTTTATTAATAAATTGGTTCCCCATATAAGCTATAAACATAATCGCGCCTATGACTATTAGGCATAAAGCTACGGCCGTCACCGCGCCCATGCTTAACACCCAATTTTTACGAAAATTGGTCAAGGCTTCCTTACTATAATAAACGGCGTTAATCTTCATAACCATAAACTCCTCGAAGCTGATCGCGAACCACATTTCCATTTTCCAACGCAATCACGCGCTTGCGCATACTGTCAACCATCTCACGGTCATGGGTCGCTATCAGAATAGTGGTACCCGAGCGATTAATCCGATTAAAAAGAGTCATCACGCCAAGCGAGGTAGCCGGGTCAAGATTACCAGTCGGCTCATCCGCCAACAACAAAGGAGGGCGATTAACGAAAGCTCTGGCAATGGATACGCGCTGCTGTTCACCACCGGAGAGTTCCCCGGGGTAGCTGTCAAGCTTATCCTCCAGACCGACTAGACGTAAGACTTCCGGCACTTGTTTCTTGATCATATATCTGCTTCTGCCGATGACTTCCAAAGCAAAAGCAACATTCCCAAAAGCCGTCTTATTGGGCAAAAGTTTAAAATCTTGAAAAACGCAGCCGATATTTCGGCGCAAGAAAGGGATTTTCCAAGATCTGAGAGCTTTAATATCTTGCCCCGATATATAAATATCACCTTGCGTCGGCAATATCTCCCTTAAAAGAAGACGGATAAAAGTTGATTTTCCAGAGCCGGAAGGCCCGACTAAAAAAACAAATTCGCCCTTGGCTATGTTAACCGATATATCAGTCAGGGCTGGTCTGTCTCCACCATAATCTTTGGAGACATGTTTTAATCTTATCATACGTACGCTTTCACTCCCAAATATGAGACGCTGTTATCTATAGTGCCATAAAACAAAGACATAAGTAAAATCAACCGATTATAATTATTGTAAAAACAATGGTTCGCCTCGCTAAAAAAACTAGAAGCCGTCTATGGCTACACCCCCACCCCAGCCCTCCCCCGTCCAGGGGGAGGGGGAAATAAGTGGGCCGCTGGATTCCCGATCGTAGTCGGGAATGACAAACGTATGGTAGTCGGGAATGACAGTCTCATAATAAATCTTTAATTTTCATAACTATGTCCGCGGCGGTCAGTCCATAATATTTCATCAACTCAGCCGGCGACCCGGAGGTGCCGAACTTATCCCGAACTCCGATTCTAACAACTTTTGTCGGCAAGCGCTCCGACAACAACTCGCTGACGGCACTGCCCAGCCCACCGATTATACTATGTTCTTCCGCGGTAATTACCAGACCGGTCTTGGCCGCCGCGACCAGAATCACCTCATCATCAAGCGGTTTAATAGTAATTGGATTAATAACTTGAGCATTGATGGAATCTCGCGCTAATATTTCCGCCGCTTTTAAAGCTTCCGCCACCATGACGCCAACGGCAATAATAACAACATCACCGCCTTCCCGCAAAATCCTGGCTTTACCAAGCTGAAATTCATAATCTTCACTATATATCTTAGGTACCAAAGGCCGACCCAATCTGATATAGACCGGACCGTCAATACTGTAAGCAGCTTTAACAGCCGCCTTAGCCTCAATATAATCAGCCGGGACAACAACCTTCATATTAGGCAGGGCGCGCATTAAAGAGATGTCCGCTATGGATTGATGTGAACCGCCATCGGGGCCCACGGTAATCCCGGCATGAGTGGGGCATATATTGACGTTTAAATTACAATAAGCAATCGTATTTCTTATCTGCTCATAAGCCCGTCCGGTAGCGAAAACGGCAAAAGAACCAGTGTAACAGACCTTACCACTGGCCGCTAAACCGGCGGCTGTACCCATCATGCTCTGCTCGGCTATACCGCAATTAAAAAACCGACCGGGATATTCTTGACCGAAGAGATGGCTGCCGGTTGATTTCGATAAATCGCAATCAAGGACTACAACGTTACCTTGCTCGCGACCCAACTCCAAAAGGGCGTCGCGATAGCCGTTTCGCGTGGCTTTATCACAGTCCCAAATCATATCAGTTCACTCCCATTCATCGACGCCAAGTTCTTTTAAAGCTGACTTCATCTCTTCTTTAGTTGGAGCTTTTCCATGCCAACCAACCATATCCTCCATAAATGAGACACCTTTGCCTTTTATGGTAGTAGCTTCGAGCATAACCGGTTTACCACTCACCGCGCGAGCCGACTCCAAGGCACTCACGATATCAAGCAAATTATGTCCATCGACACAGATGACGTGCCAGCCGAAAGCCGACCACTTACTATCTATCGGACAGACATTTTTAATATCTGAAACCCTACCGTCGATTTGTAGATTATTGAAATCGGTTATAGCCACCAGGTTATCAAGACGATGATGCGCGGCAAAGAGAGCGGCTTCCCAAATTTCACCCTCTTGGCTCTCGCCATCACCTATTAACGTATATACGGTACTGTCCAAATTATCTATCTTCGCGGCCAGTGCCATCCCGTTGGCGATTGCCAGTCCCTGGCCCAAAGAACCGGTGGAAATCTCTATTCCCGGCAGCTTAAGCATATCAGGATGACCTTGAAAACGGCTACCTAGACTACGCAACGACCACAGCTCTCGGCGTTCAAAATATCCGGCCTCCGCCAGCGCGGCATACAAGACCGGCGCCGCGTGACCTTTGCTTAATACAAACCGATCTCTAAGCGGCCATTTAGGAGCTTGAGGATTATGACGTAAGACTTTAAAGTAAAGCGCGGTAATAATATCCGCTGCCGATAGGCTGCCTCCTGGGTGCCCCGAACCGGCAACAGTAATCATCTTAATAATATCGCGCCTGATAAGCAGAGCTTTTTCCGCCAGAAAATCTCTTAGTTCGGCCGGAGACATTTTCTCCTCTTCTGAAATGATTTCCATATTATTCTCTTTCGTTGTCCTCATAAGCGGAGCTTGTCTCCGGCAGCTACACAAAATAATGTGTTAAAAAGTCTAGAGTCTAATATAAAGCGCAATAAGATGCTCAACACCCCCACCCCAACCCTCCCCCGTCAAGGGGTAGGGAGAAAATCCGGGCGGAGATAAACTGACACGCTACACATTTTACGCTATAAAGAAACGTTTCTCGCGCAAAGCAAGCTTTACGACTACACGCTCTTCCCGGGCCTGACCGGCTTAAATCCGCAATCCAATCTCCCCTCTACGCTCCCTTCCCCTCTCCCCGCATATGGCGCCAACGATGCCATGCCTGTATAAACGGGTCCAGCTCTCCGTCGAGAACCGCTTGAGCGTTACCTTTTTCTTCTCCGGTGCGATGGTCCTTGACTAAAGTATACGGCTGTAACACATAGGAGCGGATCTGACTTCCCCAGGCGATATCACGCTTCCGGCCCCTGGCCGCCTCCTGCTCCTTTTCTCTGGCCTCTAATTCTCGTTCATACAAACGGCTTTTTAATATCTTTAAAGCCGTCTCTTTATTTTGTAATTGCGAGCGCTCATTTTGGCATTGGACAACAATACCGGTCGGCTGGTGAACAATGCGCACGGCTGAATCGGTCACATTGACGTGTTGCCCGCCGGCCCCGCTGGACCGATAGGTTTCAATCCTTAAATCTTTCAGGTCCAAATTGATGGTAATGCTATCGTCAACAGCAGGGATAACATCCACGGACGCAAATGAGGTATGGCGACGCTTACCGGCGTCAAATGGAGAAATACGCACTAAACGATGGACGCCTCTTTCCGCTTGAGATCGGAAGAGCAC
>CAJVYJ010000032.1 GCA_913009475.1 uncultured Actinomycetes bacterium
TTTTTTTTTTATATCTCTTTTACTCTCAATTATTCTTTTTTCTTTTTTTTTTTTTAATGATACGGCGACCACCGAGATCTACACTCTTTCCCTACACGACGCTCTTCCGATCTGACTTGCTAATAACACTATCGACATGTTTAAAGATAAAAGGCAAAATCCAACTCATTTGAGTAAGAATCAACACTGAAAACATGGTTGCCGCCGACTTAAGCGCGTTAATAATTTCTTTTTTAGACGTTACGACAGCAAAAGTAATCGGAATTAAAACCATCGGATACCAAATTAAGGATTGAGATTGAGTAAAAGCAAACGAATAAAGTAAACCAGCAATTACTGCATAACTAATACGATTATCTTTTATAGATTTTGTAAAAACAATAATTGTAATAGGCAATAATCCTAAGGATAATAAAACAAATACCCAACCCATTAACGTATAATTAAAAAATACCGGAGTCATAATATAAAATAAACCAGAAAATGTTGAGACAAATAAACTAAGTTTTAAATAGCGACAATATTTATATAATGCAAACCCGGCAAACGTCGGCAAAAATATCAAGAAAAAATTTATTAATAACCTGCCGGAAATTTTAGTGAATGATATTAAGCCAACAATTAAACGAAATATATAATCATTATAATTCATACCTGGAGCGCCGAAAAAAGATTCTGAATAACGCCAAAGCGACACCCCTTGCGCACTATAAACTCGCATTTGGTTATTTGTGAGAGGTAAGCCCCAATCACCTCCTACAATTGTACCATTAGAAAGAAGAGGTCGGCTAAACAAAATAATTGTGATAAAGAGATAAAATATAATAACTAATATGTTCTTTTTCAAAACTTTCTTTCTAAATTTTAATAATTAATTTATTAAAGTAAGATGCTTGTGGCTTTAATTATATTTTTAATACTCTACCTAGCTCAGCAATGAGAAATGATCACTTATAACTTTTAATTCATTTGACGCTACGTTTTCCCAATCATACGCTGTAATCATATCACTTGCTAAAGACCCTAGGTGTTTACAGAGTCCGTCATCTTTGAGCACACGTAGGATGGCTTGAGAAAAGCCTGTTATATTATTTTCTTCAACCATAATCATTCCTTTGGGAAATATCTCCGGGTATACAGGTAAATTCCAAGCGATTACCGGCAAGCCACAGGCCATAGCTTCGGCAATCGCAATACCCCAACCTTCTTCGTGACTGGGAAAAATAAACAAGCAACTGCTCTTTAAAGTTTTATAAACTTCTCTGGTTTCTAAAAAACCAAGAATATCAATATTATTTTCCATCTTATTTTCGATGATTTCCGTTGCCAACCGTTTCTTAATTTTATCGTTTTCGCTACCGATCAGGGCTAGTTTTGCCTGAGGCCTTTCAGCTACTACCCTTCCCCATATTTTTGGTAAATCAAAAACACCTTTGGTTGGATGCAATCGTCCTAAAAATACTGCTTCATAAACTTTATTGTTTGTTTCCGATACTGAGTTGATGAAACGACAATCAACTCCCATTGATATGACTTTAATTTGTTCTGTAATAAAGCCAAGTTTTATTAATTCTTCCTTTAATATTGTATTATCAACAAAAATTATATTAACTGATTTTTTAATCAGATAAAAACTTAGCTTTTGCTCATAATAAGCAACTAGATTCCGCACAAAAGAACCTTTTCTTTTAGAATAATGAGGTATTATGTGAAAAATACAGCTAATCCACAGTATTTCCGAATTAGACCTTTTCATAAAAAAACTCGGTAAGGTGTCCGGCAAAAACTGCGACGTTGAATAAACTATTGATGCATTCCGACCAAGCCTTGGAGCAACAAATAGAGATGCCAAAGAACGAAAAATATATATCGCCATTATTCCAAGACGACTGATAAATTTAGAAGAAGGGATGATTGAGTAAGTACACTTCAAATCTTCTTTTTCATATACCGGAAGGGATTCCTTTGGCAACATTAAAATAATATTCATTTTACCGGCCCAGCGTTTAGCAATTTCGATAAAATGTCTATCACCACCGGATAATCCGGAAAAAAAACAATTGGCAATAAAAACTATATTATTATTGCCTCTTAATTGACTATCCAAGCAATTTCCTTCTGGTAAATAACCACTATTAAAGTCATCAATCGGATTCTTAAAGTTTATTTCCAGCCGTCTATTCCCTAGGCAAAGGCTTACCCGCGGTGGTCAGAACCGCTATGCTATATTCCCACAAGGTTATCCAACAAGCAATCGGATGAAACCACCATGAATTATCTCTCTTCTTAGAATATCCTATTAAACTTTGTGCGAATAACGGTAATATCGTTAGAGTATAAATTAAAAATTTAAACAGTTTAAAACCAACCAATGACTTCCAAGGATAACTTCTTAAACCTTGCTTATTATAATACATATAATCTCTTACCCGCCGCCTTTGTTTACGGGCAAATCCGGATATGCTTGTTGAGTAAAGATGAATGATGCTGTTTTTTACCTTGGCGATTTTAAGCGGTTTTTTTAGGCTGACTTCATACAAAAAATCGATATCAAAAAAATAATCCAGTTTATCGATATTAAATTCCGTTAAGAGGGAACGGCGAACTAAAAAACCATTGGCGCCAATGGTAGGGAGATGGCGCGGATCAAGAATTATCTTATAATAATTATTATCATTTATAATTTTAACCGGCATCTCTGTCCATTTTCCGGTTAAAACCGATAAGCGATCATAGTTGCCAAGAAATAAGCATAGTGGATCATTCATACCCAATAACGCGCAGTATCGGGTAATAAAGCCATCAGTGGGCCGATAACCGTACTCGATTGGTTCACTGGCGATTATTTCCGGGTCGCTGAAAGGCTCAACCATCCGGCGCAGCCAATCCGATGTCGGCAAAATATTGTCAGAGTCAATTAAAGCAACTATTTCATACTCGGCTTTGTTAATTCCAACCGCCTTTCCGGCCTCGCCGGTTTTTAAATCATTAAATAAATTTTTCGTCCGACCACGGAATCTACCGGCAAAGTTATGGAACTCCGCCAATGTGGCATCACTGGAGCCGCCGTCAGCGACAATTACCTCAATTTTTTCAGCCGGATAATCTTGTTCAATAATGGAATCCAGACACAAAGCCAAAGTTGGTTGACAATTTAATGTCGGTATGACTATTGATATGCTCGGAAGTGATTCATTGCCAACCATTTCATCCATTATTAGACCTTTCGCGACCAACTCTAAACGCTTTTTGTAATAATTTTTTAATCTATTTTTCCTCGTATCCTGTTAAAATAGTAAAAAACTAAGCCTTAAAATCCGTTAAATGGCCGACAACCGCGCGGCCCGCTCTCCAGAAGAATTTTATATCGTCCAAACCGCGAATAGATAATACTTTTCGTAAAAAAAATGAAGGGGTTACAAAAGAACGATACAATTCCTGAGTGAGTTGCCTTATCTCTTCATCAGTAGTTTTTGTGCTCATTACCGGTGCACGCATGTCGAATTCTTCCCATTTTTTAGTTTTAAGCCAACCATTTTCCTCACACTGTTGATATAACGGCGTTCCGGGATAAGGTATAACTATTGTCGCTTGCAAAGTATCAACCCAACCTTTTTTAAAAAGTTTCTTGGCCAGCTCAATAGTATTTTGAGTATCCGCCATATTTTCCCAGGGATAACCGACCATAACCGTAATATGAGGGGATAACCCCGCTTTCTTAGCCATTCTTACACCATCGGTTATTTGCTCGACTTTTAAATTCTTATTCAATCTGTCCAAAGTTGATTGATTGGCGGATTCAAGGCCCAGCAATATAAAACGGAACCCGGCTTTAGCCATTAAATTCCAATCGTCTTGCTTTAGCACTCCCAATCGCATATTACAATCAAGTTGAACCTGCTTATTATAGCCGCGCTCAATCATGCCCTGACAAAATTCGCGCAACCATTTACCTACCGGAAAAGTACCGCTATCATCCATTATTTCTTTAACGCCATATTTATTTATCAACTCGCCGATTTCATCCAAGACATTTTTCGGACTCCGCACTTGCCACTCCTCGCCGGGGTAAAGAGTTGTCCAAGAACAAAACGAGCAACGGCCCCACCAACAATCCCGGGCCGCCATAATATAAGTACCAGGTAGACGGCGAAAATTTCCATTTTTCTCACTATAAAGCCGCCAGTTGGTTAATTCACGATCAATAAAGGGGAGCTTGTCCAAATCACCGGTTAAGCGAAATTGGCCGGAATTTTTTACTTTTCCATCTTCACGATACCAAATCCCAGGCGCTAAAGGTGTATCTTTTTTTAGATGTTCACAGAGGCTAAGTAGAGATGTATCGTAATTGCCTCCGGTTATTAAATAATCAACCTCACTATTAGCCATTGTCTCTTTAGGTAAAGCTGTTACATGGTCACCCATCAATACTATTTTTGGTTGCCAATTATCATCGCCTAATGCTTTTAATTCTTTAGTAATCCGCCAGTGTTCGCTAACAACCGGCGTTTTTGTTTCCATAACTATAATATCCGGGCGCTCAAGCGAGATAAATTCGAGAAATTTATTATATTTCCAACCTAAGGCTATAGCGTCATTCCAAATAACCTGATAATTATGGCGATGCAAAAGAGTGGCGGCAGCAGCGGGCACAATCGGATAGATATAAGTCGGATCGGAAAACCACTGGAATTGACGATTTTGCCCTAAAAGAGGTGTGCCTTTATCGCTGTCAAGCGGTGGATAAGATATTATCACTTTCATCGCTTCTATGACTGTCTCTCTTCTTTAAGTTTTGGGATAATTAGCCCTTTTATTAAACCAATACCATAAATAATGTGAGTGCTAACAATACCTAGCGCCACAGCCAAAATTATAGCAGGTTTTTTAGCTTTTAAACTAGCCAATAAAACTATTATTAGATAAGCCGTTAAACCGGTAAGATAAAAAAACCTCCAGGTAGAATTAAAAGCACTAGCGATGCCTCCGATTACTACCAAAGCTACAAACAGTGTCGGTACAAAGTAAGCGAAACGAAAAGAGTTTTCCGGAAATTTTTTCATAAAGTAGCCTCTATGCACAGCATAACTCCATACTTGCCTTAGATGCGGCCTAAATAAAGAACGGCGATGATGATATACCGCGGCTTCGGGTGTATATATGATTTTTTTCTCTAGATCTTTAATAATTCGCAAACAAAGATAGGTATCTTCTCCCGGCCAATAGCGATTGTCAAAACCGCCTATTTTTTTTAATATGCTTTTGCGCACTAACAAATTACAGCTAGGGTAATCATCTACTTCACGCTTAGCTTTAGATACATAACGATAGGTAACATTACCGCTCGCTAAGACCGAGCTAAAAACCAAACCGCTTGCCTGTTGCCAAAAACTATCAGCCGGCGGGGTAATCGCCGGACCACCGACAGCGGCAACTTCCTGATCAGCAAATGGCTTGAGCGCGTTTTTAAGCCAGCTCGTCGGTGGGTAAGTATCGTCGTCTAAAAAGGCGATAATATCACCTTGTGCCGATTCCAAGGCTAAGTCCCGCTTTTCCGATGGGCCCACTTCACCGGATGGAATTGTAACAACGCCATCAAGATCAGTCTGATAATCAGGTACTACAATAATTTCAAAGTTGGAATAATCCAGATTACGACAATGAATTAAACATTCCGCAAGATGAGGATTTTTTTCTTTTACGGGTATAATAATTGAAACTGCTGTTTCCATCAATGATTAACTAAGCGTTTTTGCCGTTACTTCTCTGGCCTCTTCGTTTTTGTCATAATATCTTAAAATTCTTAACCGATAAAAGACAGCCAAGGTGTCCATAAAGGTTTTGTAAATAACTCTGGCATTGATATGGCCGTACTTGCCTTGAAAGTTAAGAGAAATCGGCGCCTCGACTATTTTAAACTTAAGATGATGAGCGTTGACCAATAGTTCCAAATCGAAAGCGTATTTTTTCACCAGTAATTTAGGCAACACTTGTTCCAAGACTTCACGGCGAAACATCTTGATGCCGGTCTGCGTATCCCGAACCGGCAAACCGAAGAGTAGACGAACTAAATAGTAATAAACATTGCTCATTACTTTACGGTACCAGGGATAATCAAGCTGGGACTGAGGATGGCGCTTGGAGCCGATTACCACATCGGCGTTATTTTCAACCAACGCGTCGAAGAGTGAGGTAATCTGCTGGGGATGTAAATCAAGGTCGGCGTCTAGAAAAACTACTATATCACCATGCGCAAAGTCAAAACCGTGTTTAATAGCATGGCCTTTGCCGACATTGCGCCCGACTCTCGCCAAAACTATATTACTAATCTCAGCCTGAGCTCTTTTAACTTCCTGGTAAGTCTCATCCAGGCTGCCGTCATCTGCGATAATTATTTCAAAATCACATTTAGCCGCTTTTAAAACCTTAGCGGTCTCTTGAATACTGGCAAAAATCATTGAGCCTTCATTATATGCCGGCATTATAACTGAGACGCGGCCTAAATAGTCTGTTAACTTATCCCCATTTACCGGCGGAATCGCTATATCTTTTACTTTTAAACAACTATTTAACTTTTCAGCCGCTAAACTCAACATCGCCCCCGCGTAACTACTCGACCATATCTAATATAAGAGCTTTTAATCGAATCAACCTACTACTTTTAAAAACAATAACAGAGTCGGTCATAAATAACAATAATCGATTTCTGATTGATTTTTTGCCCGCGTATCATTATTTTACCCAATTTTTAAAATATGAATGTTTTATGCGCAACCTGACCAGAGAGGCAAACATTAAAGGCGCGTCTTTCTTTAAGTTTATACTTGAGCCGGACTTATCTTCCCAAACAGTCGGTTCTTCTCTAATCTTACAACCTGTCTCATGAAGATTATACAGCAGGTCAATATCAAAAGCTAAGTTGGTGACACCCAGTTTATCTATGATCCTATCAATAGCTTCCGTTTGAAAGACTTTGGCGCCGCACTGCGTGTCTCTATAGGGTATTCTAAGTATTGACCTGACTAAAAAGTTGAAAGTCCGACTAGCCATTTTTCTGATAAACGGCTGCTCATGAATGACTTCGGCGCCCTTAAGCCATCTTGACCCGATGACGCCTTCGATGTCATCGCCGAGCAGGGAGATCAAGCGCTTAAATTCTACGGCTTTAGTAGCGCCGTCGGCATCGACATAACCGACAATCCCGCTTTTCGCGTATTTAAAACCTTCGATAATAGCGCCGCCCTTACCAATCAGCTCGGGGACATTTATGCATATTAGATTTTGATATTGGGCTGACATCCGGCTGACTATTTCAGGGGTTTTATCTTTGCAGCCATTACAAACTACGACTATCTCCGTGTTTTTGTCGAATACAAACAAGTAATCCCGAAGGGTTTTCTCGATTCTTTTTTCTTCATTATAAGCGGGGATAATAATAGAGACACGAACTTTGTCCAACATCGCCCCCCATATGGTTAGTTAATAATATTTAAAATACGCGCTTGCAACGACAGCAACCTACCGCTTTGAAAAACGATAACAGAGTTGATAATAAATAACAAACACCCATTTATAACCATGGTCAAGACAACCGTCTCTAGGGTCGGATGATAGAACCAGATAAAAGCTACCTGCCCCAAAGCTGAAAAAGCCAGCGGCCAAATAAATTTTAAGCGATGGACCGAGAGCTGATACAAGAGCAAGGTATTATTCAAAGCGAAAAACGTCATCGCCGCCCCCAGTAGGCCGATAAGCTCCGCCAACGGCAGGTATTTGCCGAAACCGATTAACAACATTACCTGGCGCGGCATAATAAAATAAATCAGCGTTACGGCGCCGCTTAAAATACCGATTATTAACAAATAGCGTTTTAAATCCGCCAATGTATCTTCTTCCTTGGCGTGCGCTTCGGCGCTCTTGGCGAACATCACCATCGTGATGGCCAGCGGCAAAAATAAAACGACTTTGCCCATGGTAACGGCGCCGGCGTAATAGCCGGCCCATTTAGGCGTAAAAAAATGCTTGACGATGATTATATCCGCCCCTATCAGGAGATTAAAAAAGAAGATCGTCGCCGCTGTCGGCCAAAAAAAACGATATATCTTTCTTAGATTGAGCGACACCGCCGGCTGATGCTTTCGCAACAATTTTACCAAGACCGGCTCAAGCAAGATTATCGCCACCACCGGTCCGATGACAATGCCCATCAAAGCGCCGGCGGCGCCGTAACCCAGATAGACTAAAACCACCGCGACCAGCAGTTTGGTTATGGTGCCCGCTAAAATATTAATACCGAGCAGATTAAACTTCTGCAAGCCTTGCAGCACTCCACGCCCCACCGGCAAAACCAGCGCGAAGAACAATCCGGCGGCGATAATCAATACCGGCAACTCTGAGCTTAATTTAAAAAAAGCGGCGATCTCGCCGGCGGCTGTTGCCATTACCAAAGCCGACACCGCGCCGATAACAATCAAATATTTTGTTGTTGATATCAGTAACTGCTTTATCTTGGCAAAATCATCCGCGGCTTTAAAATTAGCCACATATTTTGTCGTCATAGTCTGCATCGCCGCTACGGGCACTAAAATAATTAAAAACAAAGAGAGCAGCGATGTTAAGACCCCGAATTGGCGGGGCTTAAGCATGCCCCCCATAATCAGCTGAAATAAGCCGTTGGCGACGTTGGCGCCCATGGTCGCCACCAACAGAATACCGCCGTCTTTAATTAAAGT
The DNA here is from genome assembly GCA_913009475.1 of uncultured Actinomycetes bacterium. GTDB lineage: Bacteria > Actinomycetota > Aquicultoria > CAJVYJ01 > CAJVYJ01 > CAJVYJ01. The sequence continues at coordinate 8,733 of CAJVYJ010000032.1, forward strand.
TTTAATAAATTTCATCTACGTAACTGGACCCAAAGTTTTCTTCCCGAGATAGCCAATGTTGTTAAAGGTAACAATAACACAAACAAAAATTTTCTTGACAGCGTTGATAAGGAAAAATAGACCCACCAATAATCCGGAACTTGCTTGATAAACCAATTGAAGATTTTCGTATTTTCCGCCGGCACCGGATGATAGCGGCCCAGCCTCAACATCTCTCTCCAGGTATGATAATCTCGATAAATCGTCTTCGTCTCCAGAAGAAGCGGGGAAAATTTCGGTGAGAAACGAAATTTATTCATATTCTTAGGCCCGACTTCCTTGGGATATTGCAGTTGCACCTCGGTCAAATGGGTATTGTAAAAAGCTGAAACCCCGATTAACTGAGCATATACCCCAAATCCGATAATGAAGACAATCAGCGCCTTGGTAAATAGCCTATATTCTTTGAAGGCGCGGACAACCTCGACCGCCGGTAACAGAAACAATGGTATTAAATAAACTAAATATCGCGGCCCCCAAGCTACATCACCATGCCAAAACTGAAATTTAGCGTAAAATACAATCGTTGTCAGGATTATCGTAATAATTAAGACTGTTTCCGCGCGATGGTGCCGATAAAAAGATCTTAAACCAAAAAAGAACAATAAGAATGGTGTTGAATAGAAGATAAGGCCCTTACCCGTGCTGAAGAGCAGCCCATATAAACCGGTTAAAATCGGGGTGTTCATCTTGACATGGCCGTAACCGGTTCTAAAGAGAGAGCCATACCGGAGTAGATTATAGCCGGGCAAAACCGCGAAAAAGAGCAACAGCCCCAGAGAGAGAAATATAAACGCCGTAGCTTGCTTATTTAACTGCCGGTCGCGCCGGCGCTCATAAAGCGTCCAAAGAAAATAAAGGCCAACCGGTATGATGACTATTATCGCCGCTACTTTTGTAGCTTCCGCCAAACCCAAGAAACTGCCCGCGAAAAAAGCGTGATAAGACTTGCCGTCGGCCTTAAATAGAAAACTAAAATAAATCGCGGTCAGTAAGAAAAGGGCCAATAGGGATTCGGAAAAATCAAACTTTGAGTAAGGCCACACTAAAGTAGCCAAACCAAATATCAAGGTAGCGGCTAACGACGATTTTTTTTCGTAACCCAACTTGCGCAAGAATAAAAAAAAGACCATCACCATCAGCGCCGTCACAAGCGAATTAAAAAAAGAGGTGGAAAGATGGAGCAAATAATTGGTAAAGCGCGGCTCGGTTAAACGAGACACCGCCAAACCGACTAGATAAAGCGGTGTCATCAGCACTGATTGCGCCGGCATGGTCACCGCTGCCGCTTGATGCCCCAGGCCAAATTTAACGGCGATTTTAAAGGGATAGCCGCTCGTAGTTTTAATAAAGAATGTTCCATAACGGACCAATGAGCGCGTAACTAAATAAATAGTCTCACCGTCGGACGAGTAATAGTGTCCCCCGGCCGTCAGCACATAAACGGACAAAAAAAAGAGTAAGACCCAACGATATAACGACGATTTTTTAACGATGTCCACTTATTCGCTGACCTCTATTAATCTCTTTTTTATACGCTTGGCCGCTTTAGACCAAGTCCACTTGGAGATGGCTGTTTGGGCCGCCAATCCGCCTTTTTCCCGAGCCTCGGCGCGATGCTCATAGACATAACGCATTAACTGCCGTAAATGCTCACTGTCCGGGTCGGCCCATTCAAAGCCGGCGTAATAAGGACATTTGGCTTTGGCGGGAATCAATCTTTTGACTTGGATAGGATAGCAGATATCACTATTAATAAATTCTGTCTGAGCGCCCCAATCGGTGCATATAACCGGCAAACCGCAAGCCATGGCCTCTAATATCGGCATCCCCCAACCCTCACCCCTGGTCGGCAAGACAAAACAGTCGGCGCTACGATATAACGCGCCCATCTGATAATCAAGGATATGCTTATTTAACATGATAACAATCTTGGGCCCATTTTGCTTAACCGGTTTAAGCTTGGCGATTTCCTCCACCACACTTACCTCGGTATCAAAATTCAGTATCTTTAAAATCAGCAGCACATCATCATCGCCGCTGAATTCCTCGTTAAAAGCTTTAATTAAGACCTCGGGGGCCTTACGCTCGCTCCATTCGAATACGGAGAGAAAAACATACTTATGCGCTTGATGAAATGATTTTATGCGCGGATTGAAATAATCAGGGTCGATGCCCAGCGGCATGACTTTTATCGGCCGTTTAACGCCGCTGGCCTTAAATGTCTCCTGATTAAAATGAGACGGCACCCAGACTTCATCCATCATATTAGCCAAATCGACCCAATGGCCGGGAATACCGCTGACCTCAAGCATCGTATAACCTATCTTATATTTACCGCTGTTTTTATAAAAAACATCACCTTGGCCATAAATCACTTGGGGCATTTGCATGCTCTTTGGCCGCCGGCGAATATTGTTAAGCTTGGGGTTGCGGCTGGGTCGCTCATCGACCCCATAAACAGAACCATACCTGACATCGACTTTTTCATTATCAAGAGCTAAAAGCAAGCTTCGCGAGGTGACAGCGTAGCCAATATTCATCTCTATTATCGATTGCCACATCACTTCGGTCTCGTAATAGTCATTAAAATAATCGCGCCATTTATCGGCAAAATCTTGCCGTGACTTTTGGAAGGTCGCCGTGTTGGCGATCTCATCATAAGCGCTGTCGGCGCCGGTAAAGTGAGTTAGTTTGACCGCACCGTCGCAGACGACTTTGAAACCGGACGTTCGAGCTTTAAGGCAATAATCCGTATCCTCAAAATAGGAGAAGAAGGATTCGTCCAGCGGCCCGAGCTTCTCGAGCAACGTTCTCTTAATATACATACACGAGCCGAGGACACTATCTACCTCACGTAGAGCGTTATACTGGTTTATATCTTTTTCACCATTGCCGATTAGAACTTTGCGATAGTCAGGCGCCAGAACATAAGTACCGGCGTGAAATAAATCACCGGCCTCATCCACCAAGAGGCAACCGACAATGCCGATATTGTATTGGCTGTACGCGCTTTGATTAAGCTTGGTCAACCAATCAGAGTCGGAAACGATGATATCGTTATCTAAAAAGACTATATCACCCGCGCTCCTGCGCACAGCCGCGTTCTTAGCGCCGGCCAAGCTGATATCGGGGCCGCCCTCGATAAGCTTAATCCAAGTTAGGCCTTTAAGATACTGATTTGTCGCATCCGAGCAGCCGTTATCGACTACAATTACTTCATAATCATCATAGTCGGTATGCAATTTTAAAGCCGGCAGGCAATTTTCGATAAAACCCGGCTTACTGTCAGCTAAAATAATAATGGAAACTTTATAGCCCAAAGAGATAACACTCCAATTCTATTTCAATATCATGACACTCATCATAGGTGATTTTCTTGATTTAACGCTTTCGTCCGTCAAAATCTCTGTTTGAAAAATCATCGACTTTGCGCTCCATATCGGTTAAACGAAGCGATAACTCTTTAATACGCTCTTGTTCTTCGAGCAAAGCCGATTCCAGATTTTTTATCTTTATGTCCTGCTCGTTGATTATTCTAATAAGCAACAAGTGGAAGCTATTGACCCGCATCGGTGTCGGCGCGCCTATAAAGTTAGACGCCCGTTTAGTTAATTTTTTAATAAACAAAGATATGGAGCCGGCCGGAGGCGGGGACGAGGTTATTTTTGGAACTTCCGTAGTTGCCGGTATCTCTACCTCGGCACTTTCTGAAGAGTGAGAATTTATCTTATCTTCTCTCGCTTCATCTATATAGGTAACCGCGGACCGACCCGGTTCATCATCCTCAACAGCTTCCCTGATCTGCTCCATCAACTTTTCTATATCGGTTGTTCCCGCCATCACAAACCTCCCATGCTTTATGGTTGATTATAGGCAATCAAAGCCCGGTTAACAATAAGATTGTACAGGAAAGACTAGGGGACGTTGGTTGCGTTTGTTGCATGGTTGGTAGTAGACTAGGGGACGTTGGTTGCAATTGTTGCATGGTTGGTAGTGGATTCCCGCTTTCGCGGGAATGACAGGCGTAAAGTGGGTCGGGGATGACAACGGTGAAAGGGTAGAGCGTAGAGGGTAGAAAAAAGCATAAAATGCCCGCCCGCGGAATGGGAGCGTAGAGGGTTGAAGGTAGAAAAACGTAAGGGCGTAAACCGTGTAGGGACGGAGTTTATCTCCGCTGTCACCGCCCGCGAAAGCTGATGTTTTTTGTCATGCTCAGCTCTCCTACGTTTGTCATTCTCAGCTTGACTGGGAATCCAGGTAAAGAAGCGCACTGGAAACAAGAGCATGCAAAGTATTGAAAGGCGCGTATGGTGGTCGGCAGTGACTATTACCCCCACCCCAGCCCTCCCCCGTCCAGGGGGAGGGAGAAATTTGTTAAACGGGAATAATAGTGGGCACTAAAATGCTCATAATAAAAGCATTTTCTACGCTCTATTCTCTCCCTATATATGCATGTAAATACTGCGTATGGCTTGAGTGGTTAAAATCGGGTACCCATGCTCATCCAGCAAAGCGGTCGCCTGAAGTAACTTAAATAATTCTTGGTCATTATTTTCCGGCCGACGTAAACGTTGAACTCGCCGTCGCCGCCTAAGAATATCAAACAGCATAAAAGTTAAACGCGCCCAGGCCTTAAGATACGTGTAGGCGCGTCTAGCTTGCAGCCGGCGCAGCGAACCCAGAAATTGACGCAGATCTTCTTTAAGATAACGCCTGGTAAAAGCCAGCGCCATACGCGGCTGTAGATTTTTTAGTACAAACCTGATTCTGTTGCCGATGAGTAGATAAAGTTTAAAATTAAAAGACAACGTATTCATGGTGGCATTAAATT